>NZ_JAUBPT010000185.1:0-15100 GCF_036700905.1 Microcoleus sp. S13_C3
TTTGTTGATTTTGTAAATTAAATCTTGAGTGTTTACTTATTTTAACATGATTTGGTTTTTTTACGCCTACCTACTTAATTCCGGGGAAATATAATTCGTTTCTACACATACAAAGTCCGCCCGCGCGGACTCTGAAGAAAACGATAGTTAAGAACTGGATTTGATGTTAATAGCGGGGGACGGTTCGATCGACCACCATTGAGTAAGCATCGATACCACCAACGATATTTTTAACGTTAGTAAATCCTTGAGCCGCTAACCAGTGGCACATTTGAGCCGATCGCACTCCGTGATGGCACAGAACTAGGGTTTCTGTGTCGCGATCGAGTCTAGCGTCAATTTCACCAGACCATTCGGCAAACTCGCTCAGCGGAAAAGCTACAAATCCCGGCAGCGCCGCGAGTTCAATTTCGTAAGGTTCCCGCACGTCTACAAGCTGCAATTTCTCAGCATTGGTTTCTGCTAATTGGCGAGCTAATTCTTCGACTGTAATTTGAGCAAAAATTTCTGACATTTGATTAAAAAAAAGTAGTCATTAGTCATATCATGTCCGGTCGAGCGACCGCGATTTTTGTAGGGGCGGGTTCACCAACAAAACCTGCCAATAATGGACAATCTCAAAAACCCGCCCCGACCAGGATATTATTGTTAATCGATCGGACATCAGTCATCAGTCAACAGTCATCAGTCAACTGTTAACAGTAATTAATTGAGAGGCGCAGGCGGTGAAATTAGCTCCACAGGAGGGGTAGGTGCAGGGCGCCCGTCCAACTGGCTCACGCTGCCCCTCGGATCGAGACAAGTTGCGATTAAGCTGTCAGTGGGAAAGTCGAGCCTGCCGCTCAAACCGACTACGCATTCAGCAAACTCTTGTGGCAATAAACTGCGGCGGCATCCATCGAGCACTAGCAGGGGATCTGCCGGTTGAGTTCGACTTTTGCCTTTAATATTCACTACGCAAGTAGCCAATTCTTGGGGACGCCTCACCCGCCGACAGCTAGAGAGCGCTTCGACACCCGAAATATTGGTTTTGCGGTTGATTTGGAGGGCACATTTAGATATGTCACGGGGGTGGAGGGCGTCAGCACAAGCGGCGGCGGCGGCCTCTGCCCCCACTCCGGCTTCGATTAGTTCCAGGGCGCAGACGCGATAGGGATTCCTATTGCGAGGGATTCTAATAGTAATGGCTGATGCTGGTGAGATTGGCAGTGCTGTTGCCAACAAACCGAGTGCGGCTAGCTGCGTGCCGAGAGCCAATATCCAGCGCGCGGTAGGGTTTGAGCCTGTCGGTGCTGGCTTTGGGGAAGAAGTGCGGGAGAAATTGCGGTTGTGCATGGCAGATCGAGTAGTGAGTTTTTTTGGCTGATTGGGGCGATCGATCGGGTTTTCCTTCAGAATTTACCGCACATTATGGATCGCCCTGCGGTCGATCGTTTTTTTATCGATCTTTATTTGAATTTTGACCGTTACCAACATATAATATAGAGTCTGCATAAATATTGCATACAGATATTAGAGAGGAAAATAAATGTCTCGATATCGAGGCCCCCGATTGAGAATCGTCCGTCGCCTGAAAGAGTTGCCGGGTCTAACCCGCAAAACCCCCAGACGAGATTATCCGCCTGGACAGCACGGTCAAAACCGCAAAAAGCTCTCTGAGTATGCGGTTCGCTTGCAAGAAAAGCAAAAACTCCGTTTCAATTACGGTGTGACGGAACGCCAATTGCTCCGTTACGTCCGCAAAGCCCGCCGTGTCACGGGCTCCACAGGTCAAGTGTTACTGCAATTTTTGGAAATGCGCTTGGACAATACTGTGTTTCGGATGGGAATGGCTCCAACCATTCCGTCCGCTAGACAATTGGTAAATCACGGTCACATAACTGTCAACGACCGTGAAGTCAATATCGCCAGCTATCAGTGCAAGCCTGGTGATGTGGTTGCGGTGAAAAATAGAGAGCGCTCGCGCACAATGGTAGAAGCTAATCTCAAAGACCCAGGCTTGGCTCACTTGCCGAATCACTTGGAATTTGATAAGCAAAAACTGGTTGGCAAAGTTAACGGCGTTATCGAACGCGAGTGGATTGCTCTACAAATTAACGAACTGCTAGTGGTGGAATACTACTCACGGCAAGCTTAAGTTATTAGTCATCAGTCGTTGGTCATTAGTCATCAGTTGGTTGCTAGCAGAATAATTAATAATTGGGTAGGAACCCAGTTATTGATTAATTGCTACTGAATAATGAGGACTAAGGACTGAGGACTAAAAATTCAGAATTTTCAACACTCCCACCCCCTAAAAAGGGATGGGATTTTTTGAAGGTTTCGCTTTTTAACTTCTTTGAGTTGCCATTTGCTCAGACGACACCTGCCTGATGGCATTAAATGATATCAAATCCGTTAGCATCGGAATAGTAAATTCGAGTTCACTGTTGACGGTTGACGGTTCACTGTCAACAGTCAACCGTCAACCGTCAACATCATGTATGAGTGTAACCGGAAATGATATGATGTCCCAGCCTCAAATTATTCCCTTAAAAAGTTTCTTCTCCGGTTGGTTCTTGGTGGACAAGACCTCGCTTTTGAAGGCGATAATTCGCTACAACCGGGTAAACAACACCGCGTATCCGATTGATCGCACCTACTGGACGATGAACTGCTAAGCCGTTCCAGGGAGAATATCTCAGGTTTTCGTTGAAATCAGATTGTTTTTCATAATCAATAATCTGATGCTTGACGGTGAGACGACCTACTCTCAAGAAGGGTGATTCCTTTTCCTTCCAGACATTGATGCCATCGTCGATCGGCATTTTTAGGCTGGTTTGGAACTGAACGCCAAAATCCCAACAGTATTGGGCATCAGGTTTCGCCAAGGCTTGAATGAGATCATCCCGGTAATAATTGTCTGGCTTATTGGGATCTAAACCCAAGGCTTTAGCGCGATCGACAAAGGGAATTTTAGGAATTCCCGGTCGAGATTGTTCTGGAATTATCTCGTGCGGTGGTTCGGATGAAACTGGAGTAAACCCATACTTAATTACAGCCGGATATTCGACAGGAACTAGACCAGGCTGAGAGGGATCGAAATCGGGATTGAGACCCAAAGCAGAGGGTGAACCGCTCCAATATTGGGCTGTTAGCAAACTCTTCGGAGTCCGGCTACCCGTAAGCGTTGACACAGCTAAAAAGTGTCTGGGATGTCGGATCAGCCACTTTTTCAATGTCTCTGGTGATTCAACAAGAGCCGAAAAAAAGCCGTAGTAATCTTTGATGGTTTGGCTCACAAATATCTCTGAATTGTGAACAATGATGTCCTGGGTTTTTGACTCGTGGCTTTGCGCCAGTCGTTCCCCTTCCACCCCCATGACTTTCACTGATATTGAGCGCGAATCTTTTTGGTAATCAGGGTATACTTTGGTAGCCCCGTTAGCAAATCGCAACCAAACAGGATATTCTTTGGGTTTTGCCAGCAAACCTTGCTTAAGGGAAATCGCATTCAGTTGCGAAGAAGTTAACGAAGCGCGTTTGCCCAATTCCCGTTTAATCGCTTCCTCATCAAAGTCAAAAATTTCCAGAGTTCCTTTAACGCAAGCATGAGTTTTGGCGTGAGTATCTCGCAGCGCCCGCTCCTTATTGCCGTAAAGATTATCCATCCGAAGCTTGGCCTGCTCAACCAAAAGATCGTAATATTTGCGCTCGTCTTGTTCGGGATATTCGGTAAATAACTTCTTGTTCATAACATAACCTTTGGTTAATCGCTAAAAAAGGCTCTACACAAACCGTTGCATCTGTTAAACACTATAACTGCTGGTGCAATTGCTCCCGAATTGCCGTAGCCGATCGCTTGCGAAAATAGGGAGCATCTCATATTTGTAAAAACACTTATTATGGCTCCTTCCTTCTTCCTTCTGACTCTTTTCTCCTGACTCCTGACTCCTGACTCCTAACTCCAATTTCTAGCTGGCCTGCTTTCATTGAGATGCTCCCGCGAAAATATCGCCTTTTGCTTCCTCATTTTTGAGGGCGCAGGTGTGTTTGCGCCCCCCACTACCGGGAGCATCTCATATTTGTAAAAACACTTATTATGGCTCCTTCCTTCTTCCTCCTTCCTTCTTCCTTCTTCTTCTTTCCTCCTGACTCCTGACTCCTGACTCCTGGCTCCAATTTCTAGCGGAGGGCTGCATAAGTGAGATGCTCCCCCACTACCTTGAGTCTTAGTTGTCAGCTAAAACTTAAAGATCGAAGGAGACTTTGTACTTGGGATCGCTTGGAGGAACATTACGATTGACTAAATCAGAGACTGTTTTGGTATTTTGGATAATTTCCCAACCAACCTCAGAAAAAGTTTCCTTATTGAAGACTTTAGGCGATAACAAAGGATTAGTTAAAGCCTGGGAGAAAGCATCAATGCCAATTATCCGCGCTACTAAAGGCGGAATTGCTGAATTTTGGCGGACATCTTCAGCGTACAATCCGACAAATAATTCAATCTTATCAACATGACCGTACAACTCTTTTAATTTCTGTTGAGCGTACTCGTCACCCGTAATTTGATTGAAATCAGTCACCCTGGGATAACCACACATTTCGCGGTAATCGTTATAACTGGCTAACTGCGCCTGCCGTCCGAGTTTAACAGATGCTAGTTCGGTAGCATCAATAAATGTATAGGGTGTTCCTGCGATCTTAAAATCAGGTGTGTTAAACAAACCAATTCTAGTGCCTGGTTGGGAACAAGTTTCTTCCATCAATGCACCCAACCCTTTATCGATTAACATCTGATTATTCCAGAGGGAATCGTACATGGATTTTTCTTTGCCGTCATAGATAAAGGTTTCAGGAACCGCACTATGCCAGCGATAGACAAAACTAAACTCAATCGCCATCCAATTTTCTCGATACCAACTTTCCTTAGTAAAAGCTTCAGGATCGGCAAAAAACCTAAAATTATAGGGCGTAATGTGGAAAATGTACTCTTCCATAATGATATTGAGAACAATCACCATGAGAATATTTCTCGCGGTTTGGAAGAGCCTCTCATCGTCCCATTCCGGATAGCTTTTGGACAAAACATCACAAATGCGATTATGCTCCCTGATACATAAAGTGTTGAGCATGACATAGCCAATTTGGACGTTTGCCCGTTCAACTCCCATTGCAAATAGCTTGCTTTTCTTTTCGGGGGGTTGTCTTTTCTCATCATTAAGGGGTGCATGAAGACCTTCAAATTGAGGATCGATAATACCCTGCTCAGGATCGGCATAATAAAAGAGTGGATACTCTTCTTCTACGCCATCTTTGCGCTTGAGTTTTTGGGTTTTAAATTTCCCGTCTTTGAAAGCTCTGAGCATATTTGTTTGTTTGCGGGTCAACCCGTAAACATTACACATATCAATCTGATGGTTGGAGGTGTTTTTGAAGCGGTTTTGCTGATCGATCCGCAGAAAACTATCTGTAAACCACTGCACCCAATAGGGAAATAGCAGAGTGGATTTTTCCGAATAAATGGTTTTTCCATCTCTTTTTTGGAATAAGGTCTTTAATTTGCCCAGTGGTGGTAAATTCCCTTCTTTGTTCAATTCTGGGTCGGGAGGTAAATGTCGCCCAGTATAAGTCTTGTCTGTAAGTGAATCCCAAGAGATATAGGTATCAGTTTTCTTGGGAAAATCTGTCCCTGGAATTTTGGGATCTAAGCCCATTAAGCTATAGGGAAGCGGGCGAGTGGGAAGTTTGTAAATGATACTATTGAGAAAAAATTTGTTTAGTTTACGTTTGAGAGGCTCGTAACTTTGAACTAAATCCCAAATGGGTTTGAAATGAGTCAACGTATATGCTAAAGCTTTGTTGCTCAATCCATCTCTAGATGTATCTCGGGTCATGATTGCTTTTCCTTTCGATTGTTGTAGATTAGATCGTCTTCTTATTCTCGGTTGTGAGAGGTTGATAAAGTTCGATCACTTTTCTATATTTTCAATTACTTTGGAGAGAATTTTTTGCAGATTTTTAGGTCGATAGTCTTGGCGTTTTTTCAATCGCTCGATCGTGCTTTCATGAAGCTCCTCAAGGGCATCGCCCACCTCGCGGAACTTGATTCCTGCCAATTTGAAGAACCCAGGATTATTTTTAAAATCAATCTCATAATTGGGATTAATGCCTGTGGGAATGACACTTGGATCGAATTCAAGCCCCAATCCCAGGTTACGGGTTGAATCCAACATCCACTGCAAGGCGGTATCTGATAAACCGCTGTATTCTTCCGATCCACCGCCGATGCAGATATGCGAGCCGGGAAACCAAACTTGAATAACCCGCTGGTTCTCAACATCAGGATTTTTTTTCATAGGCGTAACATCAAAGATTTCGCGAACTTCGTCGATCGCCACGGCGTGCAACGCATTCTTAATCGACTTATTTAAAGTGATGTCGTGGAATCTGTACCTCTTATTGAGCTGTTCGCGATACTTCTTGAAGACAGGTAGAGTAGGAATACCAAGGGCTCCAACGGTGTCGAAACAACCAAGCAAGGTAATCGGGACGCGCTTACCGTTATCTTTGCCGTAATCTTTGCGGTAATTGGCTGCTATCTTATCCTTTGGTTTAATGTCTCGGTTACGGTAAAGCTCGTAAGCTTCAGATGCCCTGGTAATATGAGGGCGGTCTAGGAGACCGGAGCAATGGATCATCCCCGCTAGACTCCTGACTGTGTAAGCACCGCGACTAAACCCGAACAGATAGATTTCGTCACCACTATCATAGTTGAGAGAAAGAAAACGATAGGCATCTTGTATATTTCTATCGATTCCCAGTCCAGTGACTCCGCCCAAAATCTTGTTACTATCCGCTCCAACCCCCTCGTCATAAAACACGATTTGCGGAACCCCGTCACTGCCACTGGATTTCACTGCCTGGGCAAGCTTAATCACATTACTTGGGTAACTACTATTTAGTTGTTGCCAAGTGCCATCACAGCAAACGATCAGACGTTTCATTTTTTAATTCTCTCTTTGAATCTGACATTTGAGAGCGAGCTGTCTTTGGTAATCGGTTAATTGAGATTGCCAATTCCCCTTTTTCTATCGCGTCAGGCGATCGCTGCTAATTTTTTGCTCGAAATTGTTATGTGGCTGGGCAATCTTTAGCTATTTCGCTTCTCAGGATATTAGTCCCAAAACACCACCTAGCCGAGTTTGTTGTATTAAAACGTGAATTTTATTTATATTTCTTAAAATAAAAAAAATCAGAGCGTGAGTTCGTAGGTTTGGTTCTGGGAAAATGCTCGATTCTCCTAACTGGAGTAGTGAGCCGACGCCCTAGCTAACAAACCTTTAAACACATTGCTGCTCTGCCTTGTCAGCTTTTAAAACAGCTATATTTGATCGATTTGTCAGTTGGCTGCAAGATAAGAGTGACGTATTGGCCACACGGATAGCAGATTTGGGCTGTGTTTGGGGTTAAAATTTGTTTCAATCACTCTCAGGTTTTCTGCGATCGGCTTGAAGTTTTTAACAATCGGTGGGCTTTTCTGGTTTCTCGATCGGCAAATTTGTGCGAAAATTTCCTAGCCGCGGTTAAATTTGAAACGTCCAAAAGTGGGGACGATCGACCGCAGCGACTGGCTACGAGGTTCTCGCACCAAAATCAAAGGCAGCAAGCCTACCAACCGCACAGCAGCCGAGAGGGCAAACAGTGCTCCCAAACTCATGCCCGGAAGTTCGGCAAGAAAGCCGCCGGCGGTAGTTCCCAAAGCCCCAGCTAATCCCGAAACCGCTGCGCCGATC
Organism: Microcoleus sp. S13_C3; assembly: GCF_036700905.1. Lineage (NCBI taxonomy): Bacteria > Bacillati > Cyanobacteriota > Cyanophyceae > Oscillatoriales > Microcoleaceae > Microcoleus > Microcoleus sp. S13_C3. The sequence goes on from NZ_JAUBPT010000185.1 coordinate 7,776, forward strand.
GCAAAATAAGTCGAAGGTTGCTCGATCGACGCGAGCTCCATTTGAATATTGTTAGTACACAGCCCGATCGCGCCTAAAGTCGTTCCCCCCAACAAGTGCAGCAGCGGCAGCCACACCCATAGGGCAAACGGGTAATTGCCCGTACCCAACCACAGCAAAGGCGTCAGGGCCACCACCAGCCCAACCGCAATTAGCAGGGGGCGATTTCCCCAGCGATCGGCCAACTTACCCCAAAACATCAGCAGCAGTAGATTTGCCCCGGAACTTAAGCTGGTGTAAATCGTTACCAAACTCACATCCAAGCTTAAATCTTTCAGCAGGTAGATATTAAAAAAAGGCGCGCTGAGATTAACTGCAAATGTCCACACACTGAAGTAAAGAATAAACATTAAAAAATTAGAATCTTTCAGCACAGAAGGCACAAAATCTGTTATGTGCTTTGCTTTTTTCTCTGTAAGTCGATCGCTCTGTGCATCTTTTTTGTATACCTGCGGATTCACATCAACCATGAAGGATTGACACCCCAAACTAATCATTCCCGCCAAAACACCCACCAATAAAACAATACCGTAGCCCAAAATTGGGCCGCCGTCCCAAGTTGAGACTTCCAATCCCATCAACGGCACTCCCAGCAAAGTGATGAGGCTGACAGCACTGTTGCGAAAGCCAAAATAGCGTCCCCGCAAGCGCTGAGGAACCACGGCAGCCATCCAACTGAACCAGTTAGAATTGGCAAAAGCTGCCAGCACGCTAGCTGCTACGACTGTTACCAGCGTCCATTCAAGGAGTTGGTGGGGGTCTTGGTGCTGGTAGCCCCAAACAATTGCCACCGCGAACATCAGCCACAGCAGCCGCGACGCGCCGAATACAAATAGGTTGTACCAGTGGCGGCTGGTTGTGCGGTCTGCGATGTAGGCTCCTAATGGTTGCAGGAGATTTACCACCATCGGAATAGCAGAGAATATACCTATTTCCACGCTACTGGCGCCGAGTTGCAGCAAGAAGTTGCTCAGCAGCACGCCACCGGTCGCCGACTCGAAGACAGCGGCAAAAACGCCGTCTAGAGTTGAGGCTTTCAGGGTCGATCGAACCTCTTGTTTAGAAATTTTGACATCTGTTTTTGGAAATAAAACGAGCTGAGATATTTTCTTGTCTAGTATTTCTTGAGTCTGAAGAGATAGAGGTTCATTTAACTCTGCAACTGGTTCAAACATAGTAAGAGGATTTTAGTCGTAGATTAAATAATTGCCCAATCCTGGTGTGGCAAGGGTTTGAGGCTGGCTGGTCATTAAATTATTTTTCACGCGCAGGTGTCCATAAAATTTAATCTTTATGCTCAAAATTTCTGAGCTAGCCTCTTAAGATAAAACCAGCCCCGCCTTCAAGGTGTGAGCTTGAAAGCTAGACTGGCACTTCCGGGTAATGGTTATTAATATAGATGGCAAGCGATCGCTGGGACATCAACCGCTTGGGAGATATAAATTTGCCAGTTGTAAAAAAGTAGGTTTTAGGGCTTAACAAGGAAGCGATCGCAGCATTTCGCCTGCCAAAAATAGCTCGAGTTCGGCCTCAAACAACTCCTCCCAAGGGCCAAAACAATTTTCGCCCCAGATCCTCGACTCGGCTCTCAAACCTTTACGGCTAGCTAAATATTGTGAAAAGCGCCCGCACCGGCCCGTAAGCCTTCGGAGTCGGTTGTTGGCGATCCTCTAGGAGAGTTCCGCTAACGCACCTCAACAAAAGTGTGGCTGCGATCGGCAACTGGCAGGACAAAATTATCACTTGACAAAATTTACGCTAACTGATAATAATAGCAAACCCTAGAATTAAACTTAAATGTTTGAGGGGTATCACTGCTAGGGCGTGAGGTCGATCGCCCGCAAATTTACAGATTTCTGCATTTGATCGTGACTAAAACTCAACCTTTATCGGGGTATACGTTGCCAGTATTTGCCTGTGCGGCTGCACTTGCAGCTTTGCGGTGCTTGCGTGAGGGTATTCAGTCTCTAGATAGCGTATCAGTAAATTTACTGGAACCGCAAATAACGGCAGAAATTCCGATCGAACAGGCGTCTGTACTCAAAATTGGTACCGCTTTAGGAGTGACCCGCTCCGATCCGGGGGAAAATCTCGATCTGACTCGCAATACCCCCGTTTGGGCAATGGTGGAATTGGGGAATTGGGAAGAGGGACAGAGGGAGAAAGAGGGAGAGAATCGGGGAGAGGGAGAGCAGATTGTGATTCTCGGCGGTGAAGGTATAGGGCGTCACACAGTCGGTGGAGGGGCGGCGATCTATGATTACGCAATGCGGTTGCTGCGATCGAATCTGAGCCTAGACCTCGCACCGTCCGAAAAAATTACTGTCACCCTGATTCTGCCGTCAGGGCGCCAACTAGCCACCCGCACTTCTAACGAAGCTTTCGGCGTGGTAGAAGGACTTTCGCTGCTGGGTACAACTGGCATTTCTCAACCGCTGAGTGCCCCTGGACAGTTGGAAGTTTACCGCGAACAATTGCAACAAAAAGCCGAATTGTTTGACTGTTTGGTTTTCTGCATCGGCGAAAACGGCTTGGATTTGGCGCGACAACTCGGGATTAATCCTGATAGGCTCGTCAAAACCGCTAACTGGCTCGGCCCGCTGCTGGTAGAAGCAGGATATCAGGGCGTGCAGTCAATTTTGCTGTTTGGCTATCACGGGAAACTGATGAAATTGGCGGCGGGAATTTTTCACACTCACCACCACCTCGCTGACGGGCGCAGGGAAATTCTCACAGCTTACTGTGCTAAAGCTGGAATGCCCGCCGATGCGTGTTCCGCAATTTTTGCCGCAGCGACAGCCGAAGAGGCTCTTGGGCAACTGCGGGCTTTGGACGGCGAGTTTGGGAGCAATTGGGTCGATCGAATTTACGGCGACATCGCCCGACAAATAGACTTGCGCTCATCGGATTGCATTTTTACTCACACCAACCGAAGAATCCCCGTGGGATCGGTGATGTTCGGGCGCGATCGCAAAATTATTGTTAAAAGTGATATAGGAGATACATTTTTGGCTCAAATTTGTTAATCTAGTGTGAATATCCCTGAATTCTGTTTAAAACATCGCTCAGGGATAATATTTAACAAGTAATAATTCTTTGTCCCTAGACCTTAATTATACTAGGTTGCTTCGGGACGCAGTTTTTGAAGCAATAATTCTATTAATTAGGGTAAGGCTCGAAGTAAATCTATGCTTGCCCTGTACCCGATTAATCGACTAACATCGCTGACTGCAATCTAGTATGAATAAGATTTATTCCTAGCGACTATTGGTTCCTCGCCTTCCTTAGAATTGTACTGAGACCGCGACAGATACCTCCGCTACTTTCGACCCAATTAGCAATTAGCAATTACGCAATAACCGTGACTACTCAAATAAAAACTGAATCAGACCTCACAAACTCTTCTCTGGGGAAGATCGATCGCCAGATGATCGTGATTCTCGACTTCGGTTCGCAATATTCCGAACTGATTGCTCGTCGCATTCGCGAAACTCAAGTATATTCCGAAGTTATTTCTTACCGCACTACAGCAGAACAGTTAAAAGCTATCAATCCTAAAGGAATTATTCTTTCAGGAGGGCCGAGTTCTGTATACGATGAAAAAGCACCCCAATGCGACCCAGAAATTTGGAATTTGGGAATACCGGTGTTGGGAGTGTGTTACGGGATGCAGTTGATGGTAAAGCAGCTCGGAGGCACGGTTGAGCGCTCTAAATTAGCGGAATACGGCAAGGCATCGCTATTTATTGACGATCCTACGGACTTGCTGACCAATGTCGAAGAGGGCAGCACGATGTGGATGAGCCACGGAGACTCGTGTACTCAACTGCCGACGGGTTTTGAGATCCTCGCTCACACGGACAATACTCCGTCTGCTGCTGTTGCTCACCACGAGAAAAATTTGTACGGGGTTCAGTTTCACCCAGAAGTAGTTCACTCGATCGGGGGAATAGCTTTAATTCGCAATTTTGTTTACCACATTTGCGAGTGCGAACCGACTTGGACGACTGCTACTTTTGTGGAGGAATCGATTCGGGAAATTCGAGAGCAAGTCGGAGAGAAACGAGTTTTGCTGGCTCTATCCGGTGGTGTAGATTCTTCTACTTTGGCTTTCTTGCTGCACAAGGCGATCGGCGACCAACTTACCTGTATGTTTATCGACCAAGGGTTTATGCGGAAGTATGAACCAGAACGGTTGGTAAAATTATTTAAAGAGCAATTCCACATTGACGTTGAGTATGTGAATGCTCGCGAACGCTTTTTAGCTCAACTTGAAGGGATTACCGATCCTGAAGTAAAACGCAAGCGGATTGGTCACGAGTTTATCAACGTATTTGAAGAAGAATCGAAGCGTCTAGGCCCCTTCGACTACCTGGCACAAGGTACTCTTTATCCTGATGTGATTGAGTCGGCTGACACTAATGTAGACCCGAAAAGTGGCGAGCGAGTTGCTGTTAAAATTAAAAGCCACCACAACGTCGGCGGTTTGCCGAAAGATTTGCGATTTAAGCTGATTGAACCGCTGCGAAAACTGTTTAAGGATGAGGTGCGAAAAGTCGGCCGGTCGATCGGGCTTCCCGAAGAAATCGTCAACCGACAACCTTTCCCCGGCCCGGGATTGGCGATTCGGATCATAGGAGAAGTTACCGCAGAGAGACTAAATATTTTGCGGGATGCTGACTTCATTGTTCGCCAAGAAATTAATCGGCACGGATTGTACGGTGAACTTTGGCAAGCTTTTGCAGTTTTGCTGCCGATTCGCAGTGTAGGCGTGATGGGCGATCAGCGCACTTATGCTTACCCGATCGTCTTGCGATTTATTAAGAGTGAAGACGGGATGACGGCTGATTGGGCGCGGGTTCCTTACGATTTGTTGGAACTGATCTCGAACCGGATTGTGAATGAGGTTAAGGGGGTGAACCGGGTGGTTTACGATATTACTTCTAAGCCACCGGGAACGATCGAGTGGGAGTGATTTGTAGTTAGCGATTAGGTAGGCGGACTAATTTTTTTGTCTGTCTACTTATTTTGAGTTTGGATAAAAGGGCGATTCCCCACATTCCGCCCTTTGACTCTCACATTTAGGTATTTTTGACCAAACCATGAGGTTTGCGTCAATTTTGAGGGAATTCCCAGTCAACAGTGGCTCAAAGGGCAGAATGTGGGTTCTAATTGTTCCAGCGCTGCATTGGTTTCAATGTTGTGACTTCGATCACTGGTAACACGGACTTGGTTCACCGAAGATTTTCAGTATTATCACGGAAAAAAACCAGCACCATCACTTGCTCTTAGGAGAAACCACGAGATGATTAAGGTGTCGAGTTCAAAACAATCCCATGTATCCAGTTAATCTTCTCCCCGGCGCTATCAACGAATTAATTGCCACTGTCACCGATACTCACCGCGTTACCAAGGCTGACCGCTACGGCATGATGGCCGCCATCCTCGATGAGTCCATCAGTGAAGAAGAACGTGGCTCACTCGATCGTCTGATTCGCTCCCTGGTCAAAGGTAGGATTCAAGTCAGTGATGAACTCTCCATCGTCTCTTGACATTCCCCAGCTATCAGGCGTGGGGATTCTTGGTTCTGGCGACATACCTTAAAACTATCTATCCTTGCGGCAATACTTAAACCAAATATCCGTTCAAAAGAACCAAATATCGAGCCTAATTTAGTTAGTCCCAGAGGGTTTTATCTCCCCAAGCGTTCGAGAATTACTTCTCATGTTACCGGATGCCCTACGGTACGTTTTAACTTCGCAAAATTTACTTTTCTGGTTTTGGCTTACGTTAGTCAGCCTAGCTATGTTTTTCGTGGTTTTCGCCACCCACTAACCATTATTATTTTCCGACCAGTCGTTTGAGCTTGGTGTCTCATGTGTATCGGCGGTTATTCTACCTGTGGTATAAGTATCATTGTACTCTACTTTAAATAGAATGCTAGGAAATTTGAAAAATAGATACTAACGCGACTAAAGGATTAAAACAAAAATCGGCAATCAATTAAAGCCGTGCTATAAGGACGGGGCTTTAGACCCAATTATCTTGGTAAGCAGAAAGCGGGTTGAGAACTCGACACTCTACAACGGCTTTCCGTTGGGGAAGTTTAAACAAGTCACTGATACAACTCTCTAGGGATAGCTTTTTGTATAATGCACTTTTGAGATAGACGATTAGCGTTCCCAACTTCATAAACATTATGACGGATACCATCCAGCATCTCATTGAGCCACACATTCAAGATTTGGGTGGATTCCAAGCCCGCCGCTTGCTTCCCTCAGACGTTCTAGCACTGGTAGGCCCGTTCATCTTTTTTGACCATCTGGGCCCTGCGGTTTTTCCACCCGGCCGGGGCGTGGATGTCAGGCCGCATCCGCACATAAACTTAGCAACCGTCACCTACCTGTTTGAAGGCGTTTTGCTGCATCGTGATAGTGTCGGCAGTGTTCAAGAAATCCGTCCCGGTGCGGTGAACTGGATGACGGCAGGGCGAGGCATTGTCCACTCTGAACGCACGCCTGACGACGATCGCAGCAAAGAAGCCATCCTGCATGGCATTCAAACTTGGATAGCACTTCCCGATGAATACGAAGAAACCGACCCCTGGTTTCGGCATCATCCGGCTTCTGAGTTGCCTGCTTGGGAGGATGCAGGAGTTTCGTTCACCCTAATTGCGGGTGAGGCCTATGGTCGCACTTCCCCAGTTCAAATATTTTCACCCATGATTTATCTGGACGTGCAACTAGCTCCTGGCAAGCAATTTACCTTACCGGGTCATTACAGCGAACAGGCTGTTTACAGCGTAACAGAGGGGCTTTTGATCGATGGAGTGCCTCTGGAACAACATCGGTTGGCTGTTCTCACTTCTGGCACTGAAGTAAACATTTCTGCTTCAGGCAAGGCTCGTTGTATTGTGATTGGCGGTGAACCTGTTGGTGAGCGCCATAAGTGGTGGAATTTTGTTTCGAGTCGGCACTCGCGCATTGAGCAAGCTAAACTCGATTGGAGAGAGGGACGCTTTGCTCAGGTTCCTCAAGAGACAGAGTTTATTCCGCTGCCAGAAGAGCCACCTTCTCAAGCAGAGCAACCGTTGTGAATAACCGCAGGGATTTAAACTAAAAAAACGCCAATTAATTAGGTGAGAATATTGTAGGGTTGATTGATTAATTGTTCCTACAAGTTTAGGATAGTAATTACAGCCTCTTCCATGTTCATGAAGTACACTATAAAGCTATATTGTGTGGTGTTAATCTGTAGGGTGCGTCGCTGCGAAATATTGGTCGATA
>NZ_JAUBPT010000186.1:0-14958 GCF_036700905.1 Microcoleus sp. S13_C3
AACAGTCAACAGTCAACAGTCAACAGTCAACAGTCAACAGTCAACAGTCAACAGTCAACAGTCAACAGTCAACAATTATTAAATTATGTCAAAAATTGGCGTTGCAGTAGTCGGTACCGGTTTTGGTCAAAAAGTACACCTTCCCGGATTCCAGGCCCATCACCGGACAGAGGTTGTGGCTGTTTACCACCGGAATTTAGACAAAGCAAAGGATCTCGCATCTACCCACAATATCCCCTACGCTTGCGACTCGATCGCCGATATAGTAGCCATCCCAGAAGTAGCGGGAGTCAGCATTTCCACACCGCCCTTTTTGCATTTTGAAATGGCAAAAACCGTCTTGGAAGCAGGCAAGCATTTATTATTAGAAAAACCCACAGCCCTGACAGCAAATGAAGCCAGGGAACTTTACCGATTGGCAAACAACGAATCTCAAACCGATTTAAAAAATGGTGGTTCCAGAGCAATTGCCACAATGGACTTTGAGTTTCGATTCATCCCCGCATGGCAAATGCTAGCGGAATTATTGGCAGCAGAATATGTGGGAGAAAAGCGTTTAATTAAGATTGATTGGCTGGTGTCGAGCCGCGCTGATGCGAGTCGCCCTTGGAATTGGTACGCGCAAAAAGAGCGAGGCGGCGGAGTTTTGGGCGCGACGGGTTCTCACGTTTTTGATTATATTAGCTGGCTGTTCGGCCCGCCACAGAGGCTTTCGGGGCAATTAATTACAGGAATTTCGGCGCGCCCCGATCCGAATGATTCGGGAAATTTAAAATTAGTTGATGCAGATGATTCTTGCACGTTGATGTTGGAATTAGCCGGGGGAACGCCTTGTCAAGTTTGTTTGAGTTCTGTTACTTATCAAGGGCGGGGACACTGGGTGGAAATATACGGGAGTAAGGGTACGTTGGTGTTGGGCAGCGACAACCAGCAAGATTACGTCCACGGATTTCGCTTGTGGGGTTCCCAAGGTGGAGAACCTTTAGCTGAAATCAAAATTCCTCAAAGATTGGAGTTTCCTAAAGTTTATCCAGACGGGAGAATTGCACCGTTTATTCGAGTAGTAGATAGGTGGGTTGAAGCAATAGATGCCGGTAAATCCTTGATACCGTCCCTCAGAGAAGGGGTTTACTCGCAGTTGTTGATGGATTTGACCCAGGAGTCGAATGCTACGGGGACTTGGGTAGATTTACCGAGTATAGAGAAATTTTTGGGCACTAAGTAAAAGTACAAACTCCCAAAGCAATCTCTCGCACTCGATCGCACCCCAAACCCGATAAACTACAAATAGAGAAACTCAATCCCACCCTATATCCAGAGTCGGTAGTTGTCAGTAACGAGCGGGCTAAAGCCACGCTCGCTTGTAAGAGCGATCGAGCAAGCTGTACTGACCAGCTATCGCCTTAACTGGCTACGTTATTTAGGTCACGACACCCGCTTGATGCGAAGCTAGTCCCTTGCTCTGTCGCTAGTAGTTAAACAGCCTTAAAGTCACGCTCGGCAGTGCTGCCAGCCTAACAAGCCTCTATAACATTGACCGACAAGCTAACATTACCCCGCAAGGGAGATCGAGGCAACCATACCTCACCAGAGGGGCAACCATACCCCTCTACCCCGCAAGGGGATTCAAAGCGATTGAAATCGCCGGGTCGTTTTCCTCTCAGGACTAAAGTCTCTGAGCTTCCCACTTACCGAGCTTTTTTGTGAATGGCGCGCCCTGAAAGTCCTTGCCTCAGTATAGCGATCGCTCGCCTGAGAACCGCTGGGGCAAACCATTTTGCCACTTGGGTTCTACAAGCTCCTTATCCCAGCGGGTACGTTCACCACGACTGTATGTGGCCCGATACCCTCTCCCAATCTTGGAAAGCTTGGCAGGAAATGTTTTCGCCCTCCGGGACAATTCACGAATTGCCCCTAAATCCTGATGGCAGTTTCGTCTCGCCGGAAAACAACCAGAATATACTGGCAGAAACTGAACCACGAAGTCCTCAGTCGCTAGACCTCGCTCCAGGGACGCCCTCTGTGCCGCTCCACCTCTGTCAACAAGGGTGGGGCGACAAAGGGGATCAGCATCCGCCTCGGCCACCGGCAAGCTACAGCAGCCGCCTGATGCAGCATTTGGGGATTAATCTTTGGCAGTGGCTGTTTGAAGGCCCGATTCAGGGTAGTCTCCAGGAAAGTAAAGGTATCGCGATCGGGCAAAATCTACCCCTGCGAGTGCGCGTAGACTTGCGCGAACCGTATTTAATTGCTTTACCTTGGGAAATTATGCAGCCTCAAGCCGGTCAACCGGCAATTTCTCTGTCGCAGCAACTGCTTTTCAGCCGCACTACCAGCAATGTTGAACCTTTGCCACCCCTGCATCCTGCGGAGTCGCTCAACATTTTGCTAGTTTTGGGACAAGCAGAACCCGGCCGCGGTGCTAATTCTCAATTTTCCAGCAGCAATAACCGTCATTTGCAGTTGGAAGCAGAAGCACTCGCCCTAGCTGGCGTTCTCGAAAGCGCTTTTCAAACCGACGACAGTGGCAAATATTCTGACATCAGAGTATCGACTCGCGTCGATACTCTGATCGAACCTACTGCGGCGGAACTAATTTCTCGGCTGGAAACGCAAGCTTACAACATTCTGTTCTACGCCGGCCACGGGATACCGGGCCCCGACGGCGGTTTGCTGTTTTTGGGGCCGGAAACGGTGATTAATGGCACTGAACTAGCTCAGGTATTAGTTCGGTGCCGCGTGACTTTGGCGGTGTTTAATGCCTGCTGGGGAGCTCAGCCGGCGGTGGAGAGGCTGCACTCAACTAACGGCCAGCAACAGGCGATCGCCCGCAGCAGTTTGGCTGAGGTACTGATCCATCACGGGGTGCCTGCGGTGTTGGGGATGCGGGACTCGATCGCCGATCGCGAGGCCCTGAGTTTTATCCAAAGTTTTGCTCAAGCTTTGGCCGGTCGGATGTCGATCGATCGGGCAGTGGCCGTCGCCAGACAGCAGTTATTGACGCTCTACAAGTTCAATCAACCGGCTTGGACGCTGCCTGTGCTGTATATGCACCCTGAGTTTGACGGTCAGCTAACTGAGCCGGTAGATGACCTGAAAACTGAATTGCCTTTAAATTCTTCTACTTGGCTGGGACGGTTGCCGTCTTGTGCTTATTTGCGGGGGCGCGATCGACCAAATGCCAAATCCACCGAATCGAGCAATCAGGTTTGGCCGATTCGCGCGGGTATGGTTCGAGTCGGACGCTGGGAAGAAAACGACGTAGTGATTCGAGAACAGTGGGTTTCTCAAAAACACGCCGAGATTTTCTGCCGAAACACTATCGGAGATAGCCGCGAAGAACCTAGCTACTTCCTGCGCGATTTTTCTCGCTACGGGACTCTAGTTTTGGGATCTGAGGGATGGCAGAGAGTTCACCACCAAGAATTGTTGCTACGCAGCGGGACTCAGCTAAAATTTGGCAGTTCTCAAGGTCAGATTTTTGAGTTCACTATTGAGGTTCCTAAAACTTCGGGGTACAGTGAGACGGATTGCGGAACGAATTAAGGTGCGGGTGTAGCTAATGAAGACAAGCGGCTACTGGCACAGCAAAGTTCTGGGCGTTGAGTGTCCAGTCTGAATTTAAAAGAGTTACTCACCACTGATAGCTCGCAACGAGCTCTTGGCACAGTCCCCCCTTCTGTCTTTTCCTTCTCCCACTTAGGTATTACATCATGGCTACCCAATCTGCTGATTCTGAATATTTTCGCGATTCTCAAACTCAGGCCCAGATGGAACTTCTCGCCACAATTGTTCAGACTGATGTTGCTTACCCCTGGAATCCTGCACAGCTTGAATCCGAATCTTATTTAACTGCCCTAGAGCAGGAATTTGCGCTATCTGATTCATTCAGCGACAGCGATATTGCGCTGAAGTCCCAAGTTTTATTCTCGCAATTAGAACAAGTTTGGCTGACGACTGCTTTGCAAAAGTCTTTGCGCGAGAAATTTGCTCGCGTTCCTCAAGATTTTCTGGCCAGCATCGCTCAAAGCGTGCAAAACGCAACTGTTAAGTGTCAATCTTTAGCTGACCAAATGGTAGAGTGCGTCTTAGATATTTTGCCTCAGTGGGCTGAGGAAGATTTGCAGGTGTTGGCACGTCCTTTGGCTTATGCCATGCGAGATGTTGATTCGGAAGGGGGAGAATTAGTGATGGCTACTAAAAGACCTTGGGCCCAATTGTCGGAAATAGAACAAGCCAGAGTTAGTTTGGCTGTCGCCCGCTATGCAATCTCGCAATTAGAAATTGCTGATTAGTTTTTTGATGGCTTTGTTTTTGTGCTGCGCTCGCGGTAATTTTTTTAAATTAATATAAAATTAATCTACCTTTAGTTAGATGTCAAATTCGTCTAATTGTTAAATCCTAGGGATTGCTATAGTTTGATATAGCAATCCTATTTGATTTGTAGACAAGATATAGCCTTTCTCTGTAACATGAGGTGCACGCTTGATAAGCGGGCATAGGCCTCCGTGGGCATACCTCACCAAGATTGAGAACTGCTGTAATTTTTTTTGAACTATAGCAAGCGCGCCCGACGTTTATGACTGAGATGTGGCAGAATTTTTAGTAAGATTTTTATGGGCGGCGTCGCAGAAACGGCCCCCAAGAAATATTTTTTATTATGGAACAGGCCGGAAAGCGTGTTACGGACATTGCTGAAATCCTTGCCGAAGATTGCTTCTGATATCTTTTCCGGTTGGGTGGGAATGATAAAGTCAAGGTCGCGCAATTCCACATTCCCCCACTTCCCACTCCCCACTCCCCACTCCCCATCATAAAGAGTGTTACCGCAATTTATATGAATTCTCTCCTCGGTAACTAAAGCCTTCTTCCTTCTGCTATATTTGGCCAGGTTTGGACTCGCTTAGCAGTTTGCCAACAGCAAGCAAGATGAATTATCATACAAGGGTCAGAATGTTAAAAAATGTAAATAGAGTAATTGGGGTGTGTCGGAATTTTCAACTGAAGTAAAAAGTGGACAGCAAGAAACCCTTACTGTGGCATGCACGATCGGGACTTTAAAATTATTTTATGACAACTTCAAGATTTGATTTTCAAGACTTGAAACGCCGCTTTGGGCGGATTTCGCGGGTGCCGGCGGCAACGCTAGTCGTGTTGGGTGCGGTTGCTTTCGCAGGTGCGATCGCCGGGGCCTGGTTTGCCGGTGAAGGTACAGTCAGCGGTATTTTTGCCACAATCAACATTGGGCAGCAAAACCCGCCTGTGTGGCTGCAAGTGCCTGCTACGAGCAAGATGTATTTGTTAGTGCCGACTTTTGTGCTGGTTTCGGCGGCTTTAGCTGCCATTAAAATTTCGCCTCAACCGCAGAAATGGTCGCGTGCTGTGGTAGTTGCAATAATTCTAGCTTTAACCATTCGCTACGTTTTATGGCGATCGCTCGCTACTCTAAATTTAACCGATCCCCTCAACGGTATCTTTAGTTTAGGGCTGTTTTTCCTAGAAATGCTACTGGTTTTCAACACCAGTATTCAACTGTATTTAATGCTGAGAATGAAAGACCGGCGTCGAGAAGCCGATCGCATGGCAGTTGCAGTTGAAGCGGGAAACTTTACCCCGCCCGTAGATATTTTAATCCCAACTTACAACGAACCGGCTTTTATTTTACGGCGCACTGTAATCGGCTGTCAAGCTTTAGATTATCCCAACAAAAAAGTATATTTGCTCGACGATACCAAGCGGCATGAAATCAAGTTGCTGGCCAAAGAACTGGGATGCGAGTATATAACCAGACCCGATAATCTTCACGCCAAAGCTGGAAACATCAATCATGCCACAGCCCTAACTAATGGAGAACTAATTGTAGTTTTCGATGCCGATTTTATTCCCACTAAAAACTTTTTAACTCGCACAGTAGGATTTTTTCAAAATCCCGAAATCGCCCTCGTTCAAACACCCCAAAGCTTTTACAACCACGACCCCATCTCCCGTAATTTAGGTTTAGAAAATGTGATCGCGCCCGAAGAAGAAATCTTTTACAGGCAAATTGAAATCATCAAAGACAGCGCCGACAGCGTGGTTTGTTGCGGTACATCTTTTGTAGTTAGGCGGAGTGCTTTAGAAACAGCGGGAGGCTTGGTCACAGATTCAATCTGCGAAGATTATTTTACCGGAATTCGGCTGTCAGCAACTGGATATCGCTTAGTTTATTTAGATGAAAAATTGAGTGCGGGTTTGGCGGCTGAAAATATAGAGGCTCATCTAAATCAAAGGCTACGCTGGGCGCGAGGCACGCTTCAGGCATTTTTTATTGATTCCAATCCTTTAACAATTCGCGGTCTCACATTCGTACAAAGGCTATCTCATTTGGAAGGATTGCTGCACTGGTTTACCAGTTTAACCAAGGTTTTATATCTGTTAATACCTTTAGCTTATTCATTTCTCGGCATAATTCCTTGGCGGGCAAGTGCGCCGGAATTGCTGTACTTTTTCCTGCCTTACTATTTGGTGCAACTGACTGTGTTTTCTTGGCTGAACCGCAGATCGGGCTCGGCTTTGCTTTCGGATATTTATTCGTTCGTGCAGTGTATTCCTTTAGCGGTGACGGTGGTGAGTTCGATGCTGAAACCGTTTGGGAAAGGGTTTCAGGTGACGCCAAAAGGAATGGCGAGCGATCGCTTTCGTTTTAACTGGAATTTGGGATGGCCTTTGATTGTCTTGTTCGCAGCTACAGCAGTCAGTGTTTGGCACAATTTAAACATTAATTTAGTGAAAAATGTTGGCAACTTACAGTCAATATCAGAAAGTGCACATTTCTCAAAAGGAATGAGTTTGGGATGGATTTGGAGTGCTTACAACCTGCTGATGATCGGGATTGCATTACTGATTTTGGTGGATATTCCTAAGCCGGACATTTACGAATGGTTCAATTTACGCAGGGTTGTACAATTAAATATTGGCGGTCAAAGTTTTTGGGGTATAACCACTGTAATTTCGGAAAGTGGCGCTGAAGTTGCTCTGACGCAGTGGCCAAGTTTTGCGGTGAAAGGTAAGGGTAGTAAAGAGAGTTTGACCCCAGCAGAGATTTGGCCAAAATATGCCGTTCCGACAAGCTTATCGCAGGGTAAAATAAAAGCGCTCTCTCGCAGTGCGGCAGTCAAAGCCAGGAGATCGCTAGGGCCGTCTGTTGTTGAGTTGGGCACTGAGCGTCGTTTGGCGAAAGGTTTGATTGATTGCGATTCGGCGACTCTGGAAATTATGGAAGAGAACTGTTTTATTCCTGTGGCTAAGATTGAGTTGGTGAGCGATAAATCTCAGTTGGAGTCGAGTTTTCGGGATGGAAAAGAGTGCAGTTTTGCGGAATTTCCCACTGTGCGAATTGCGTTCGATCGCCTGAACATTAGCCAGCACCGCTGTTTGATCGAAATGCTGTACTGTCGGCCCGGCCAGTGGCAGCGGCAGGAAACTCCCGGAGAATGGCGATCGCTGTGGCTGTTGTTGAGAATTGCTTTGAAACCGAGGGCTGTTTTTGAGAGGAATAGGTCAGTTAGGCCGATCGGAGTTTCGCAACTGTAGATCGAGTTTCCCTCCCGGCCGGGTTTCACCAAACATTTATCCCGACAACAAACAATCCCATCAAGCTGCCTCCGCCAAGGAAAAATGGTAGATTTTATAGCAACCGCCAAGACGGTTAGGACGTTGTTAATGGCTGACACGATTGATTTTATTGCTTCTTCCTTCTTCCTTCTTCCTTCTTCCTTTTTCCTTCTTCCTTCGGCTATACATAGACAAATGACCAGAACTTGCTTTTTAATTAATCGGCACAAATTCGTAACCGTAACTCGTGCGATTTCCGGGTTTAACAGTTACTAATTGAACTGCTCGATTGCGATCGCCCGAAGGTAAAAACCGAATCGGGCCCGATGCTCCTTTTGCCGAAAAATCTGACGCCGATAAAGCTTGTTGAATGCCTGTACGAGTCGGATTGCGCCCTAAACCAACAATTAACGCGATCGCCGCATCGTAGGCTAAAGCTGTGCGCCAACTTACTTCAGCATTCCAAAGTTGTTTGGATGTTTGGGGAAAGTTGGACTGCGGATCGGCGAGAATGTGCCAAGGAACAGCCAGCACCATATCTGTTGCTGCTGCGCCACCGATTTGCAGTGTTTTAGCAGTATAAGCACCGTCTCCTGCTAGTAATGGCAGCCGTTTGGCGTTTACTTGCACTACTTGCAAAGCTTGGTCGATCGTGGCTGAATTGGATGCTAACATAATCACTTCTGCTCCTTGGGCGATCGCACTTTTAACGCTATCGGCAGCATTAAAATTGCCCTTAGCAAAGTCAAATTCACCTACTATTTGTCCTCCATCTCCGTAAATAGCCGTCGTGAATTCATCTTTTAAAGATTTGCTGTAACTGCTGGCAGAATTGAAAAATACAGCAGCTTTTTGCTTTTGCAATTTTCCCAGCATATAGCGGGAAAGAGCATTAGCCGCAAACCGATCGCTCGGCACTGTCCGAAATATATTGTTGCCAACTCCTGAAAGCTGCACCGACGTACTTGTCGGAGAAATTGCTACTAATTGTTTTTGCTGGTAAATCTTGCTGGCTGCTAAGGTTGTATCTGAACCAAAATGCCCGATTACTCCTAAAATTTCCGAGTTATTTGCTAAAGCAGTGGCAATTTGGGCAGCAATTGCTGGGTTGTTGTCATCGTTAGCAATTAGCACTTTTAAGGGAGTACCGCTAATGCCGCCGCTTTGGTTGATTTCATTTTGAGCTTGAGCTACCCCCCGCAGAATTTCTAGAGCAGCATTGATATCGCCGCCAATGGGAACTGCGGTGGCAATTGTGTAGGATTTTCGATCGCCGATGCGGGCGTTGTTGAGGTAAATTAGTGCTTCTGGATCGTTGCGATTGCTGTTGAGCGAAGCTTGTAAGTCGGAAATAGCTGCGTTATAGTTGCCAGATGCGATCGCCTGTACTCCTGCTTGTTTGGTTGTTGTTGCTTGCTCTGGAATTAACAGTTTTTGTCCGGCACTCAGACGCTGCCCAATTGCCTGGTCTGACTGCTCGGCATTTCCCGTCGGAGACTTGGGAATTGTCTGATTTGGGAGTGATGAACCTCCCAAATTGATGCTGCCTCGGCTTGTCAGCCACCAAATACCTGCACCGGCTAGCCCGATCGTAATTAGGAGTGATAAGATGAGAACAGCCGTTTCATTTTTTTGTGACATAATTTTACATTTTTAGATATTTGAAATAACGAAGTCATTAGTCATTAGTTATTAGGAGCGAGTAAAAAACATTGACCAAGGAGAAGAAGTGATTTTAACTTGGCGCTCCCGAATTGATGTAGGGTGCGTCAGATAGAGGGATGGGATCTATCAATTGACGATCTCGGAGCAGAGGCATCATGCAAGCCTAAAATCCAGTAGTCACTACTTCCTTATTATATGCGATCGCCCGGACATGATATAATTCAGTAACATTGGCATAGTAAAAATAGCGATCGCACTCTTTAGTCTGAATGCTTTCAAGGTGGTTCCACCAGAAAAGTGCAGGAATTTTTATAAGTTACCGCTTCAAAGATTAGTGAACCCTACCCTGCAAGAGGGCCACTTCCTCCATTCCAAATTTAGTTAAGCAGGCAAGAAATGATAACTGGTGAATTAGATAAAACGCTGAGCGTTGGAACTGATGTGGCAGCTTGGTTTCTCTTTCATCCGCACGATCTGGCACATCGTCGGGCAGATCCTCCTAGTTGGTGGACCTATGACTTTGCCATTTTTAAAGAATTTGCGGCTGGAACACTTGTTGCCGTCCACACAGGGGGGGATGGTAATTCTACAGTTAGGTTCACTAACGTCGGATTGACGGAAGGAGAACTTACCTACGCAGTCTGTTGGGCCGATTTTCGGTTGCAGGTAAAACATCAATCTCTCTATCTGGATGGGGGTTATGTGTTGCCAGCAGAAGAGTGTGACGAAATTGAGCCATGCGATGCGGAGGGTTATGGATGGATTGAGTTACCCAATGGCAATTATCGAGTGACGGTTCATGCTATCGCTTGGTACGACGAACCAGGTGCGCTGGACGAGAACAATTATTCAACCGAGTCGGCTTTAGCTGCCTATGTTGTTCACTTTCAGTCTGTGGCAGATCTAGATTCGATTACGCCTCCAACAACGCTTCCAGATATATATCCACTGTGTTCAAATTCCGAAGATGTGGTATTTTCTGAAGGCGAAGAGTTATCGATGCAAAACACACCGTTGCAATGGTCTGAGTACCCTGTATTACAGTGGCATGAGGTGATTTTCCCCTACAGCGAACACCGATTATATCTCACTGGATTAAAACCGTTTGAGCTAAGCAACGGGCAGGTGGTTACAGTTTTATCGTTAGACGTTCCTAGAATTGGGACACTGGTTCAATACACATATCTGGACACATATAGGGAGGGCCACTATCAAGCAATGGGTGTAGTAGCAATCCGGTTGGTTGAGTTGAAGCGCCTCTTTAAACGCAATGAGGTTTTTTGGGCAGAGGTTGAACCTTATAATCCAACTTTTGTGCCTGCCGATTTAGAATCCATTGAGGAGTTGAAGCGTCTTTTTGCAGACTATGCAGCAATCAAACTTACCAATTCCATCCATGTGGAGTATCCTCACTTTTATGCAGAGCATATTGCGTCCCTGACAGAAGCCCGTGAGTTGGGATGGCGGGTGGCTCATGCTCTAGATTTAATAAGCGATCGCCAACAGGAATTACTAGCCCTCTCAGAAAGAGATTTAATTCACAGGTTGATCTGTCACTTGAGTCACAGAGAGTAAACCAACATTATACAATCTGAGGTGAGTAAACCTGAGAACTACCTTGAAAAACACCTAGGGGGTAACTCTTCAGTCCTGTATTTAGTTACAAATTTTTACGTTAAAGTTTTGTCTATATCATAAACATTAGAAAAAAAGCTTTTCTTAATCATATCTTTATTTTTCTCTGCGAGTGGGACTGGGAGGGAGGCTGTAACAGCAAAGGGTTCGGTAAAATAATTAAAGTTTGTTGAAATTTATAAAAATAGCTGCAATACTTTGTAATGTAAAGAGGAAAGTTGAAAAATATCTAAAGACAAACTAATTGGATTGCGATGTCGCTAAGGTAGTATATATGACGGTTTGTCACAGAAAAAGAGTGTTAAGCTCGGCTAAGCTCAGCAAAAGTAAAAGCTCGCTATTTCATTAAGTTCGATCGATAACAAAGGCTAAGGTAAAGTTCATGGCAAACTCAGTTTTAAATCAGCCAAACGCAGCAGGAGTGCAGTGGCAGCCACAAGATATTATCCGCGGCTTAGTGTGGAAAATTGCGATCGCAACCTGGCTGTTAATGGCTGTAGGCAGCGCCACGCGAGTGATGAATGCGGGGCTCGCTTGCCCCGACTGGCCGCTGTGCTACGGTCAATTAATACCCGCAGCGCAAATGAATTTGCAGGTATTTCTCGAGTGGTTTCACCGGTTGGACGCTGCGGCAATTGGCTTGAGCGCGATCGCACTTTTAGGACTATCTTTGTTTTACCGCAGCCGCCTGCCAAAATGGCTGCCTTGGGCGAGCGCCGGAGCACTATTTTTAATCGTTTTTCAAGGCGTATTGGGCGGCTTGACAGTAACACAACTGCTGAGATTTGACATCGTTACCGCTCACTTGGGAACAGCTTTACTATTTTTTGGCGCCCTGCTAGTCATCGGTTTCATGCTGACTCCCTACGAAGCTACAGGAAATGTCGGCAAATTAGCTTGGGTAAGTTCGATCGCAGCATTGTTAGTTTACCTGCAAAGTTTGCTAGGAGCATTAGTAGGCTCTAGATGGGCACTGCACCAATGTTTGAGTTCCTCAGAATTGTGCTCGGTAATGAACAGCCACATCGCTGGTATCGTACCAGCTACAGCAGCGACTTTAGCCGTAGCAGTCATGGCTTGGCGGCAGCCTGCACTGAGTCCACATTTGCGAAAACTGGCTAATTGGGCGAGTGTTTGCCTAATTGCTCAATTAGTTCTGGGATTAGCAACTTTCCGGCTGCACCTTCAGGTAGAACCGCTGACAGTCGCCCACCAAGCAGTCGGTGCTGCTTTGCTGGGAACCCTGGTAGCTTTTAGCGTTTTAGCTTGGCGCGATCGAGTTTTATCAGCTTGAGAGTAATATCATGTCCGGTAGCATCGTTATTATTATAATCCAAGGTCTTGTAGGGGCGGGTTCACCATGATTCTCGATAAAAGCCAACAGTTTGATAAACCCGCCCCGCCCATACAAGCACCAATCAACCGGACACTCTCTAAAACGCAGATTTATCTATTCCTTGAGTAAGAGAGGGCTGATTTATCTCTCGTCGGTGGGGGCGGGTTTATTAATCCTTTTAGCTACGGCAGATATCTCTCGTAAAACCCGCCCCTACGAACCAATGACAACTAACTGACAACTGAAAACTAACAACTAATAACCGATGCAAGAAATCCTTACCAACGACAGCCCCCGCCTCCACGAAAACTTTTCGCAAGTCGTGAAAAGTTACTATCAACTAACAAAACCCAGAATTATTTTACTGCTGCTAATCACCACATCAGCAGGAATGTGGATGGCAGCCAAAGGAGAAGTCGATCCGCTATTGCTGGTGTCAACTATTACTGGAGGCGCTTTAGCTTCTGCGTCGGCGAATACGATTAATTGTGTCTACGACAGTGACATCGATTATATTATGGAGCGCACCCGGTGGCGGCCGATTCCTTCCGGGCGTGTCAAGAAGCGGGATGCTTTGATATTTGCGATCGCCCTAGCTACAATATCCTTTACATTGCTGACAGTTGTTGCCAACTTATTAGCGGCATTGCTAGCAATGTCAGGCATCCTTTTCTATGTCCTAATTTACACCCACTGGCTGAAGCGCCACAGCGTGCAAAACATCGTCATCGGCGGTGCAGCAGGGGCGATTCCCCCGCTAGTTGGGTGGGCTGCGGTGACGGGAGATTTGAGTTGGGGTGCGTGGCTGCTGTTTGGGATTATCTTCCTGTGGACACCGCCGCATTTTTGGGCATTAGCAATGATGATTCGCGACGAATACAAGGAAGTAGGCGTCCCGATGTTACCTGTAATTGAGGGCGACGAAGAGACAGCCCGCCAAATTTGGATTTACACGCTATTGATGATTCCGGCAACTTTCCTGCTAGTTTATCCCCTGCATTTAGCGGGCGCGGTGTATGCAGGAACAGCTATTTTCCTCGGTGCTATTTTTGTCCAAAAAGCTTGGTTGCTGTTGCAGACTCCAGAGGATAAGATTGTTGCGCGATCGCTCTTTAAATACTCTATTCTGTACCTGATGCTATTGTGCGCCGGAATAGTGGTTGACAGTTTGCCTGTGACTCATAACTTTACTACTGCTGTTGTACAAAATGTGCAAACTTTGATTAGTGCAGTTGTGATGTAGTCTGCTTTTAGAGCCCCGGCTTCTTGAAGAAGTCGGGGCTCTGGGTATATTGTAAAATTTAAAGTGGAGGAAAGTTCTGATGGCTGAGAATACTGTGAAAGTAGACATCTCATTTCAATCACTACTGGAAGCTATTTCGTCACTGGGAATTGCTGAAAGATACAAGATATGGGAATTTTTGGAAGCTGAATTATTCCCGAATGAGGACGATTCTCCAGAAGACATTGCCGAAATTGAAGCTGCCCGTGCTGATTACAAAGCTGGAGATTACACAACTTTCGATCGATATATGGCACAACGGGCAAATAAATCGACATGACTTACACTATCCTTACCCCTAAAGCTGTACAAAAGCAGCTAGATGCCCTGCCCAATGATGTCTACGATCGTATCGCTGTCAAGATTTTGCAACTTGCCGAAAACCCGCGCCCAGATGGGGTGGTAAAGCTCAAAGGTGCTGACAATGAGTACCGTATTCGGATCGGTGATTATCGCGTTCGTTATGAAATCGGCGATGAAGAACTAATCATTCTCCTATTACAATGCAAACATCGGAAAGATGTTTACAAAGCATGATGTTTCTGCACCTATTATCTCACTCACGCTTCTTTACCAAAGTTGCTGTGCAAAGCTTCAAGACGCTTGGCTTCTGCTGCTTGATTAATCAAATCAGTTTCAATTTCTGCGGTGTTGGCATGATAGTAAGTTAATGCAGCGTAGACTTCGGCGAGGGTGAGATGTCCGATGCGATCGCAAATCTCTTCAGCATTCAATCCTCGCTTGTACCAGGTTACGATGCGGCGAACGGTAACGCCTTTACCGAGGATGTGGGGACATCCACCATGCAGTCCGGGAGTGCGTGTAATGAGCGTACCAATGTCAATAGATACTGCTGCGGTCATAAACTATGGAAGTTTGAATGGACTGATCTCTATTACAGCATAGCGATCGCACAATTCGCTCGCGGTGTGAATTTCGGGCGAGAAATGAGGTAAGGTAGAGACAAAGGTTTCAAACAATGCCAGCATCCGTTGCTTATCTGTTTGACAGAATCACAGTGAACCCAAGACAATGTGGCGGTCGTCCCTGCATCCGGGGAATGCGGATTCGAGTCATCGATATCCTAGAATTGCTAGCTGCGGGTTTGAGTTTTGAGCAAATTATCGCAGAATTGCCCGACTTGGAACTTGACGATCTCAAAGCTGCGCTTCTGTATGCAGTCCGCAAACTCGATCGTCCCGTTTTAGCCGCATGACAATTTGGTTGAATTTTCGTATATCGTCAGCCATTGCTGTGTGGATCGAACGGGCAAAAGCTTTAATTGTTGCAGTTGAGTAATTTTTAGATTTAGTATGATTTATGAATCTGTTTTTTGGAAAGAAGACTTACTAAAGCAAGCTAAAGCTCTCCCAGGGTAAACGCATCTTAACTGGAACCCAAAATATGCTACAGTTAAATCCGACTAAATTTCAATGTAGTTTGTTGT
>NZ_JAUBPT010000187.1:0-14772 GCF_036700905.1 Microcoleus sp. S13_C3
TCTGCACCATTTTCATACATCCTGTAGGGGCGGGTTCACCAACAGATTTAACGGTGCAGACAGGTTAAATAAACCCGTCCTCCAGGTTCTTATAGTTATTTTAAAAGAGGTAGATTGGGATTGATGGTGGCGCGGGGGCGGGTTTATAAGATTGTCGGTTTTTGGCAATTATTGGCAGGTTTACCCGCCCCTACAGAGTTATGTTTTTTACTTCCGTTAACAATGGCAACGGTAGATTTGCACATACTAACTCTGCACAATTCCACTGCCGCAAATACTCATAGACTTCAGAAATAATCGCATTGGCTGCATCTAAATCTCCTGCTTGAGAAGCATGATAGTGCGCTCTGATTGTCGGCTTAATATCCTCGATATCTTGCCATTCCGATTTAGGTTTGATGGGAATGCTGATATAATAACTATAGGCTTGGCTGTGGGCGGTACGGAAATTTTCAGGATTTTGACTTAGCAGGTACTCGCCCTTTTCTCGGACTAGCGGATGCAACTGATAGGATTTGAGGTGGCGATCGTAATATAGCAATTGTCGGCGCTTCAGTGCTTGAATAATATTTTCTTTAAGTTCATACTTGCTAACTTCTGGCATTTGAGCGCTAATCCCTGCAAAAGATAGCGGATATTCTGAGGTTTGGTAGACAGAAATTCGGCTGAGACAAGTTTGCTCGCCGTCGCCCAGACGCGCTATCATTTCATCGATCGCTCTTTCAATGTCTCGAATCAGCAACCAGTCTCTCTGGTGCAGAAAAATCCAGACATTTCCCTGAAACTCGGTATCATCTCGAATCAAGGCTGCGACGAGTTGTAAGGCTTTGGGATGTCCTGAATAGCGATCGCACATTTCGGCTAATTCTTCTGGATTCGCAGTCAGATTAAAAGATTGCAATAGGGCAACAGCGGCATCTCTATCCAATCAGTTTAGCTGGATTTCGCGGGTGACTGTTGACGGCAATTCTGCCAAGCTTTCGCGACTGGTGAAGAGGATTTTGCTTTGATGTTCTGTTTCTAATAGTTGTTTGAATAACCAAGCATATTCTGCACAATCCTCTGCGAAATAACCAGCCGCTTTTGCCTCTCCTGCTTTCAAAAGTGTGTCGGCGCGATCAAAAACAAGCAAGCAAGGTTTTTCTCTGAGGATTTTGAGCAGATTTTCGGTTTTTTTGAAATAGTCATTTTGAGCATTGACGGCTGCGGTAATGTCGCCGTTGGAGAGGGTGAATAGCAGGGAGTCAATTGTGCGATCAAAAGGGGGTGCTTTGCCTGTTGCAGATTGCAAGGATTGCCAAGCGGCGCAGGTGAAGGGGGTTTTTTCTGTGTGGAGTTGGCGAATTAGTTGGCTGACGAGGCTGGTTTTTCCGATGCCCGGTAATCCGACAATTGAGAGGGCGATGGGAACCCCCCCCAGCCCCCCCTTGGTAAGGGGGGGAGCAAGAGTGGGCGATTCATTGGTAAGGGGGGGAGCTGTGATTAGGGTTTTTAAGGTGTCGATTTCTTTGGTGCGCTGTACCCAATTTCTGACGGGGGGTAAGTTTTCTGGGAGGGGGAAAGTGCGATCGGTTTCACTGTCTTGGGGGATATCTGCGATCGGGGCTGATAGTAATTCTGGTTCTTGAATTTCCCGCGCAACAATGTCTTGCCAGTTTTTCACACCTACAGCTTTGCAAATGTGTATAAAAGTCTCTCGTCTAATACCAATTTACTATGAAGTTGCACTTAATATAGCTTCAAGGATATAGTCCCAACCACAGAGAGATAAAACTTCTTCATTCGTGAGAGATTTGATAATTGTATTTACGTGTTCTTTGAGTTTATCTAAACTCGAATAATTTTCCCACTTGAGGTATTTTTTTGTATGCTCCCACAATCTTTCAATCGGATTTAATTCAGGACTATAGGCAGGTAAATAGATGGGCATTACATGGTCAGCCCAGTCTAATAATAGAGCTTTATGGAAGCTACCATTATCCATGATAA
The DNA here is from genome assembly GCF_036700905.1 of Microcoleus sp. S13_C3. Classification (NCBI taxonomy): domain Bacteria; kingdom Bacillati; phylum Cyanobacteriota; class Cyanophyceae; order Oscillatoriales; family Microcoleaceae; genus Microcoleus; species Microcoleus sp. S13_C3. The sequence goes on from NZ_JAUBPT010000187.1 coordinate 1,990, forward strand.
TTAGATTGAAAGTCTCTGAGTATTTTTGACCAAATCCATTTAAAAACTCTTGAAAACAGTTGTAATTGAGCTGAAAAAATTCTTGATAATATTGTTCACCTGTTGCTGGCTCTACGACTCCATAAATATAAAAGTTTCCTCGTTTCCATTGCTTTTTTCCAATGGGTTTTACCCCCTTTAATGTAATCATTCTGCCCTGCATAGTAATCAATCCAAATCTACTCTCGTCCTGACACCATATCCTTACAGGCTTGGAGTTTCCGAAATATTTAATCATTACTTTGATGAGCTCACATAGTTTTTTTTTGAAGCTTGCCTGCACCTCTTCGTTCGCTTTCTCACTTTGGGGTCTTGGGACTTTCAGGTCAGCTTTCAATTTATAATGAACTAGGTCATGTACCACTTTATAGCTCACTTTAATTCCGCATTCTTTTTCGAGCCATGTCTGTAATTTGCCCTAACTTGTTTCTCCCTGTGGTTCTTGCAATTTTTTGATTAATTTTTCTCTAACTTCGGGTGTAATATGGGGAGTCTTTCCGGGAGCTTTTTTTATGCTAAGTAATTCATTAATTCCACCTTGTTTGTAAGCTCTTAACCAACGATATATTGTTGATTCGTCTCGTTTCAACATCGTGGCTAATTCTGCTCTTTTTTGGATTTTTTTGGTAGCCAGCCAGTATAATACCAGTAATTTTTCTTTATTTACGGCGGTCGCAGTCCGTTCGAGTCGATGCTCTAGTTCCTCAACCGTTTCCTGGATTTGTACCTGAAGTTTGTTCGCCATATTCGATTTCCTCTACTTTTACCCTATATTTTAGTGTACCTTCATAGTGAATTGGTATGATGCGGTTCATATTGCGGCAGCTACCGTTTACGATTTAGATTACCTGCTAACATGGAACTGTAAGCATATCGCTAACGCTCAAATTCAGAGAAAACTTGCAGAAATTAGTTTGGATTTGGGATACCAATTACCGATCATTTGTACGCCTTACGAACTACTAGGAGGTTGAATTTATGTGGCAAGATGAGATCGTGGAGAAAATTCACCAAATTCGCGAACAACACGCTAAGTCATTCAATTACGACTTGGATGCTATGTTTGCAGATTGGCAGAAAAAGCAGGCTAAAAGTGGAAGACAAATTATCTCAAAATCACTCAATCCACGCACTCAGCCAACCTCTATTTGTGGTTAAAAAAAGAGCGATCGCCCTTAACACAAAAAGTGCGATCGCCCCTTTCAATTCCTAACCAGAAATCACCTCACTCAAAAGATGAGCCTGAGAACCCTCCAGACGCGGCCCATGAATCTGCACCACCCTAGAAGCCAAGAAATTGCCCCAGCGAGCCGCTTGTGTAGAACTTAAACCGTTAGTAATTCCAAACAAAACACCCCCCGCAAAAGCATCCCCAGCACCCACAGTATCGATCGCCTTTACCGGAAATCCAGCGACATCCACAATCTGTTTGTTCTCCACCACCATGCAGCCTTTATCCCCATTAGTGATAAAAGCCAAATCAGAAATCTCGCTCATTTTCCGAGCGCACTCTTCCAGAGATTCCTCCTTAAAAAAGCTGCGAACTTCATCAGCATTGCAAAAAATTACATCGCAATATTCCGAAACCACCTTGTGAAAATCATCAGCAAATCGATCGACTAAAAAGCCATCCGAAAAAGTAAAAGCCACCTTCACACCCAGACGCTTAGACTGTTCCATCGTCTCAATGCTAGCCTTTCTCGGATCGGGAGCATCCCAAAGATAGCCCTCAACATAACTGTACTTGCAGTGAGCCAGTCGATCGACATCAATATCAGTCGCAGCCAGAGTAGTAGAAACCCCCAGATTAGTACACATCGTGCGTTCCGCATCCGGCGTAGTCAGCACTACACAAGTACCCGTAGGCCCGTTCGACTCAGCAGCAGGATGCACATTAAAATCAATCCCCGCCGCCAGCAAATCTTGCCGATAAAATTCGCCGTTAGTATCCTTAGCAACCTTCCCCGAATAATACGCTTTACCGCCGCTCTGAGCCAAACCAATCATCGTATTTGCCGCCGAACCCCCCGATCGCATTTGCAGCGAATTGTGCTCTAAATCGTGCAAAATCCCCCCCTGCGTTTCGGAATTCATCAGCGTCATCCCGCCGCGATTCAGCCCGTGGCCGAGTACAAATTCATCTTCCACCAATGCTAGGATGTCTACAAGGGCATTGCCTACGCCAAACACATCCACGGAACCAGATTCTTGATTATTTTCTGTCATCGCTGCTTTTTTTTACACTAACTATCAACTCTATAATAAATCGGATTAAAGTCAACATCCCCACTCCCAATCTAAAGTCCCCAACTTAAAATCTAAAATTCACAATCCAAAATCCCCAATCTAAAATCTAAAATCCAAAATCTAAAATCGCTATGACTTGTCTCCCACCTCTGATTCAGCAAATGTTGCAGCCCGGTTTTTACCCGCACGGGGTGACTGAACCAGTGCAGCTAATTCAGACTCACGCTTCCTTTGTCCTGCTGACAGGAGATTATACTTACAAAATCAAGAAACCCGTCAATTTTGGCTTTTTAGACTATTCAACATTGGATAAAAGGCAGCATTTCTGCAAGGAAGAATTGCTAATGAACCGACGCACTGCACCGGAAATTTATCTACAAGTTTTGCCAATTGTTCAAATTGGAGATTTATTTCAATTGGGCAGCAACTTACCTGCTATAAATTCTGGCGAGATTGCTGTAGAATACGTGCTGAAAATGCGAGAATTTCCTCAAGATTCGCTGTTACTCAGTTTGTTGGAACGCGGACTGTTGACCGAGCAAGTTATGGCAGACTTAGGGAGGGAAGTTGCCAAGTTTCACAGCACGGCAATTAGTAATAGCTACATTCGCACATTTGGCGAAGTCAGCCAGATTCGGACAGCAATAGACAACAATTACCTGATTTCGCAAAAATATATCGGTGGGCCGCAGACTCAGACACAATATCAGGAAACTAAAGATTATACTGATACGTTTTTTGAGAAAAATCAAGAGTTATTTAATCTGCGGATTGCCAATAATAAAATTCGCGAGTGCCACGGAGATTTGCACTTGCGGAATATAGCATTCTGGCAAGATAAAATATTGCTATTCGACTGCATCGAATTTAACGAGCCTTTTCGCTTTGTTGATGTGATGTACGATGTCGCTTTTACAGTAATGGATTTGGAATCGCGCGGTCGCAGAGACTTAGGCAATGCTTTTCTCAATACTTACATCGAACAAACAGGGGATTGGGAAGGACTGCAACTGTTGCCTTTGTATTTGAGTCGTCAAGCTTATGTTAGAGCGAAAGTAACTTCGTTAATGTTGGACGATGCCGCTATTTCAACAGCCCACAAAGCAGAGATTTCACAGACAGCCGCTCATTACTATAAACTGGCTTGGCAATACACAAAACCGCGCCAGGGAAAGTTAACTTTGATGTCGGGTTTGTCGGGTTCTGGCAAGAGTACAGCGGCTCGATATTTGGCTCGCCGCACTGGGGCAATTCACATTCGATCCGATGCGGTTCGCAAACATTTAGGCGGAATTCCTTTAAATGAACGCGGAGGGCAAGATTTGTACTCGGATGAAATGACGACTCAGACTTATGGTAGATTGTTAGAGTTGGGGATAATTTTGGCTGACCGAGGTTGGGATGTGATTTTAGATGCAAAGTTCGATCGCCAAAACTGGAGAACGGATGCGATTAATCAGGCTCAATCCCACGGCTTACCCCTGCAAATCATTTACTGCACCGCACCAATTGAAGTATTGCGAGAACGACTGCAACAGCGCAGGGGCGATATTGCCGACGCGACAGCAGAACTATTGAGTTCGCAGGAAGCAGCTTTTGAACCTTGTACAGAATTAGAGCAAATTTCTGTAAACATTGTAGATACCGCGCAAGACTTAGAGGTACAATTAAACTTGATTTGTGGGGAGTAGTTGCAGATCGATCGCCCTTGCCAATTGGATTGTCTGCTAATATTGTAAATATCTTTCTTTGTTATTACAAACATAACTTGCAGCTTATGCCAAAATTTACCGGAGACTCCAAGGGGTTTAGCCCCGCGCTGATATGGTTTGTGTTGTTTACCGTTGGGTTTCGCTTAGTAGGATGTACGCTGCCCCTGAGTCTGGGCTTTGGTGTCATCGGTGGCGTGGCAGCAGGTTTAATTGTCGCTTGGTGGCACAACGAATTACTACTCAACCCGAATTTAAATTCCAAGGATAAAACCTCGGATGCTATCCTCAATAAAGAAGTAGTGGAAAGGGACGGTCATAAATATAGCAAAACCTCTAGGGGTGATGCTGCTACATTTTTTGGCTGGTTATCTGGACCAGAGGATCGTCGCTAGCTTTAGTCATTAGTCATTAGTCAGTAGTCAGTAGTCAACAGTTAACAGTCAACAGTTAACAGTTAACAGTCAACAGTCAACAGTCAACAGTCAACAGTCAACAGTCAACAGTCAACAGTCAACAGTCAACAGTCAACAGTCATTAGTCAACAGTCATTAGTCATTAGTCATTAGTCATTAGTTAACATTCACTAATGCCCTTCGTCCCAATACCCAATACTTCGGCTACACGATCGTACAATTTCCCCATGCCAAATTCCCAATTGAATGTTTGTATTTCTATCGAAACTCCTGCCGCTGTTTATTTATCCTTTGGGGTTGAGTTGCCTGTTAATGATGGCGGCTTTAATAACACTTTGGAAGCGTCCGAAATGGGCGGCGGCGCCAATTGCTGCGGCTCTAATTATTTTACTGCTCGGAAGTAGCGGTTGGATTTCAAAATCGTTAGTTCGATCGCTCGAATGGCAAAACTTACCAACCGCCGAACTCCCCCAAGCTGAAGCGATTATCGTCTTGGGTGGCGGTGTCAAAGCAGCTTTACCTCCCCGTCCTTGGGTAGAATTAGCGGAAGCGGGCGATCGCATAATCTATGGTTCCCGACTTTACAAGCAAGGCAAAGCTTCCCTGCTCATTCTCAGCGGCGGTAGAGTAGATTGGAAAGGTGGCGGGCCTCCTGAATCGGCAGACATGGCAGAAATTGCCCAAACAATGGGTGTACCGGCATCAGCAATTCTGCAAGACCCCGATTCACACAACACTTATCAAAATGCCGTCAACGTGCGGAAAATTTTAGATGGTAAAGGCATAAAAGGGCAGGTTTTGCTAGTGACATCGGCGATGCACATGACTCGATCGCTGTTAATTTTCCAGCGTCAGCGAATAAAAGCAATTGCCGCACCAACAGACTTTCAGATAACGCAGCAGGATATCGCAGCATCCCAAAGCAATTGGCAATCAGTCGCCTTGGATTTATTGCCGGACACCTATCAGTTAAACCAGTCAACTAAAGCTTTGAAAGAATACATCGGCTTAATCGTTTATCGTCTGCGGGGATGGCTTTAACAGAATTTTATATTTGGGATTTTGGATTTTAGATTGAAGAATTTAAGCTAATATCAAATCCGGTTGCATCCCAATTATAGGGGCGGGGCGGGTTTATACAGCATATTCCAGGTTGATGAAGTACAGTAGCCGCTAAATTTATATTGTGTGATTTTAATATGTAGGGTGCGTCGCTGCGACCTTTTAAATGGAACTTGCAGATTGTTGGTGGCGACGCACCTTACTTACTACAAGATTGTGTGTACCGCACATACATGGAATATGCTGTATAATTTGTCTATACTTATCAAATATCTGGGCGAAGCTGCCCCTACAAAACTTCATCAGATAAGATTCCAAATCAAACGGATACGATCTAAAATCTAAAATCTAAAATCTAAAATCCAAAATTGATTGAGTGTGTTAGCTTAAAGTCATTACAGCAAATATTAGCCACCGTCGCCCCCAAACAATCATGCTGCCCCACGAGTTGCAAAACATTGCCCCAGAACCGACTCCCGCGGCCGAAATTTTTCAGAGACACCAAATTGTCCGCGAGTTTTACGACGAAATTAAGTACCGTCAAGAACTAGAACTTCACTGCCAGTGGTATTACGCTACAGCCAAGCAGCATCAGCAGGAATTGCAGAAAATGCAGGGAGATTGGAATATTTTAGGTTGGTTCAGCCGCGGACGGTCGAAAAATTAAGCGTTAAATAAAAAAGATGGTTTGTAGTAAGGACTTTAGCCGCGCCGATCGACTAACACCCACAGAAAAAACTGAACTCCTCACTACAAACTCTACAACAGTTATATGACCCCCGCCCAAAAACGGATAATTGCTTTCCGACAGGAGTCGTTAGCCGCCCAAAATTTTAGATCCTAGTTCAAGCTTCCAGATTCATCTGTGGAGTAAATCTAAAATCTAAAATCTAAAATCGACTGACGGGATTTGATATTGTCTTTGGGCTCCGGCTTCAACTTTTGAGACAGCTAGACTTCCGAAGATATCAATTCGACCTCATCCTCTTTGAAGTGAGCTCGAAATTTTTTGTCAAATTGTACTAGAATCGGCCAATTAGCACTGACAGGTCGCCCATGCCATTCGTGAACGATCGCCACGACTTCTCCTTCCATACCCTTAATATCAAATGGTTGACTGCGATTTTCAGGGTGGTGGTAGACAACAACAGAGTTTTTAATGCAAACGCGATCGCCAACTTTCATAAATTTAAACTTAGTGTTCTTTCTTCCCAACTATACAAAGCGTGCAAGTGCAGAACACCTGTACGCTTTGGCGACAGTCTTTTTATCTTCCCACAAGTAGAGCGAAAACTTAAACAAACTTGGCGGTTATCTGTCGGTGCTTCGATCGCCCGCCGCGATCCCGGGAAGCCACAACACAGATCTATTCTCGGTTGATCCTGCAAGCCCGATCGGGATTTAAACCCCGATCGGGCGGATTCTCAAGCGCGGGAATTGATTTGCTTGGCTAATCGAGAAACTATTTACTTAACTGATTTAACCAACACTCAACATCAACAGCCAAGGTTTGACCCAACTCCAGCAACTGCCGGATTGAAGACAAGTCCCAGCCGGCGCCGGAACCTGCAATCCCCAAGGCAACGGCAGCGACCACACTCTCGCCCTCGGAGGCATCTTGCAGTTGCAGCCAGCCCAAACACAGAGGCACAATTTGACTGTACAGAGAATCGAAATACAGTTCCTGCGATTTGTCCAAACACAAACCCAGACTCAGCCGATCGCCCACCGCAATCAAACGCTCGATCGTGCGGATATCAGCTTCCAACTTGACAGGCGAGCGATCCTCCGCGCCCGATCCTGCTTGCAGCAGCCTGTCTAGCGATCGCCAAACCATCTTTTCCAAAATTTCCTTGACTTCGGGAACGTTCAACCGACAGCGGAGATGGCCGCTTTCAGTGGCGATCGCCTCAATTTCGGCCAGCAACGGTTCCACATCCTCGGTTTCCACTTCCAGGGCCTTAGCCGCCGTCAAACAGCGATGTCCCAAAGCCACCTCAGCAGCCACCTGCAACTCTACCGGCACCGGCAACTCGTCTCGGTGGAAAGCCATCATCACCCCGTAATTTTCGCGGTAAACCTGAGTGTAAAGCTGATCCAACCGAGTCAAATTTTCCTGACTCAGCAACTGCACGATCCGGTGGCGTTCCTCAGCGAATAAATCCCGCAAGCTAAAGGACTGATCCCCAAACAGCCGCACCATTTCCAGAATGGCGTGGGCCGCCGAAGCTTCTTGCATAACCCCAAACAACCGCTCTTTCAGCATAGTGTAAGATCGGCGGCTGCCAAAAGGCTGAATACAGCAGTGGAAGTCCCAGCCGCCGAGGTGGAACGCAGCAAACACATAAACCTCTGTTTCCCGCGTAATTTCCGAGGTTAACTGCAATTGACCCACAGCCAGAGTCATCGAGCCCATGCGCTGAATTTGGAAATCTTCCTGCAGGGCCTGATAGCAGTAAACTCGCTGTTCGCGGGGATATTTGGCAAACAGAGAACTGATCGCGTAGTGGGCTGCCACTTGTCTGAGACTAATTTGGGCTGTCACCACAAGTTTGCGGTAAACTTCGGCCCCTGTTTGGAAATAGTCAACGTTGCTGGGTACGAGGGCTAGTTGAGCGACAAAATCCTTTTCTAGCTGGATGCCGGTAACTTCGCCCGCCAATTCCAGCGCCCGGGCCGCGTAGCGCAGAATTTGCACGCCTTCGGGCCGCGAGATTTCTTCAAAAAACCAGCCGCAGCTAGTGAACATTAACAGGGTGTGGCGCTGCATTTCCAGCAGTCGCAGGGCATCCACCTGTTCTCCGGCATCGAGGGGGCGCACTTGATGGCGTTGGAGGAAACTGTCAACGTTAGCGGGCGATCGATCCCGGATGACCTCAATATATTCATCTCTAGCTTTCCAGGGATCGCTCAACAGCTTGCGCCCTGCTTCTTCGTAAATCGGAATCAGTCGATCGCGCAGCCAATTGAGAGTATCCCGCAGAGGGCGGCGCCATTTTTGGTTCCACTCGCCACCGCCGCCGCAGCCGCAATCATCTTGCCAGCGATCGACCCCGTGAGAGCAACTCCAGGCCGTCACCGGTTTGAGTTCCACTTCCCAAGCGCTCGGATTTTGACTTAAATAATGAGCAAAATTCGTTACCGTCCAGCCGCGGCGGGGAAACTCTTCTGTGAAGGCGTAGGCGAGGCATTTTTCGGTACTGTGTTTGTGGTGGCCGAAAGTTTCGCCGTCCGTCGCCACGCAGATTAATTGAGCCGGTCGGTGGTCTCCCCGCACTGCTTGACCCAAGCGCCCCACCAAGTGGTGGCTGCTGCTGAGAACGTCGTTGAAGCCCATATCCCGCGAGATCGGGCCATCGTAGAAAAAGATATCAATGTAGGGGGTGTTGGCAGGTGTGGCTTCGGAATTTTGGAAGTGTCTGCGGCCAAAATGGTGAGTGCTCAGCGGTGAGAGTTGGTGGTCAGCCATCAACCGCATTTCCGGCTTCAAATAGCAGCGGTACGGGCGTGTCGGATCGATTTGACCCCCGCCGACTTCGTGCCATTCGGAATTTTGCCCTGGTTCCCCTTCGTGGTTTTGCCCGATTAGCGGGCGGCAGCGTTCGGCTTGGGAGGGGGCTAAGACAATGAAGCGGATGCCTTCAGCGACTAAAACTTCGAGGGTGGCGTAGTCTACGGCGGTTTCGGCGAGCCACATTCCTTCGGGATCGCGATCGAATCGGGAGCGAAAATCAGCGATCCCCCAGCGAATTTGGGTGTATTTGTCTCGCTCGTTAGCCAGCGGCATGATGATGTGATTGTAGACTTGGGCGATCGCGTTGCCGTGACCGTTGAGACGCTGACAGCTTTTGCGATCGGCCTCCAGAATCCGCTGGTAGACTTCCGCGTCATAGCGTTCGAGCCAGCTCATCAGGGTCGGCCCGATGTTGAAGCTCATATACTCGTAGTTGTTGACGATCCCCGCGACTTCGCCGCGATCGTTGAGTATGCGGGCAAAGGCGTTCGGGCGGTAGCACTCGATGTCAATGCGTTCGTTCCAGTCGTGGGCGGGAGAGGCGCTTGCTTGGCGTTCGATCGCGTCCAGGTAAGGGTTTTCCCGGGGTGGCTGGTAAAAGTGACCGTGAACCGTCACGCACACCCCAGTTGCAGCAGCCACACTGGTTTGGGTTGCAGCCGTTACGGTTGGCGAAGGCAAAGGCAGCACATCGGATTGAGTAGTAGAAATCGAAACCATGCGGGCAAATCCTCACTCAAGTAGTTAAAGACAATAAAACCAGCCTAATTAGAAACTGAAACCTTACGCAGCAAGAGTTACAGCTAGGCATCTGTTCGGGCTAAATTTTGGCAGATAAGTTTTGATACATTTGTAGTATTGCGAGCAAAGCATTCGTTCCAAGATGCCAACCGTCGATCCCTGGTTTTTTTGCCAATGCTTTGCTGTTGAAAGAGTTAAAAAAGGTAGCTTTGGCTGCTTTTTGGCACTTGCGACCCATTTCGGGTTCGTGCTTGCAGGGCTGCTCATTGAGAGTTTCATTTACCTTGCTGGATTGTAAAGTCTTATTCATTAAATAGCAACTTTTCGCCGGAAAAATTTAATGTTTAGCAATAAATCTTGGCGGTTGTGGATATCGGTTTAATGCCCGATCGATTTATAGAGTAAGAGTTTTGTCCGAGTTTTGCATCATACTTTAGGTGCTTTTTACCTAAGTCCTGGAGAAGTTAGGCTAGTTGGGTTAGGGCGGGGCAGATTTGCTGCAAATGTACTTTCCAGAAGAGTTGTAACGCTGGTGCCGAGTCAAAAGGCAACAAAAAAGCAAAACGGTAAGTGTTATGTTTTAACTCCTGAGAGGTATGTGGGGGCGGAGGCGGAGGCATTGGAGGAGGAGGAGGGTTTGGACGAGAAGATGCTGCATTTGACGGCGAAGTTGGAGAGGCAATTTGCCGAGAGTGCCAAGTTAGAGGGGATGATTCGGGAAAATCTGCAGAGGGTGGGTTCTGGCGGATAGTTCGTCAATTGCTGAAGATTATCATGATTTTTTGCGATAACTTAAGCAACCTATTGTGCAATATCAAGTGCGGCCCGTACTTTCTGTTAATCGCGAATTAGTGTTGCTTTACTGGCCAATTGGACGGAATATTTTAAACAGGCAACAGCAGCGAGGATGGGGAGCCAAAGTTATAGACCCTTTAGCTGTTGACTGAGAAACAGCTTTTCCTGAAAGGATGTTTGCCGACGATTGAGCAGTTGGAAGCTGAGTTAGAAGCGGTGGATGTGGAAATTGAGGAGGAATGATAAAATCGGAGAGTGCGAAGTAAAGATAACTATTATGAAAAATCTTAGAGCAATCCTTCACCCTAGCTGTAACCCGTGATGTTTTGCGGCGCAAGGTGCTCTCAGGTGAGATTGGGGTGAAGGATTTAGATAACCTAGCTAGAAATATCAGGAACCCGCACCATCATTTCTCCTATGCACCGTCTTTTCAAACTTGATGCGTTCAGGAGGTTTTGGAGGTTCTGGAGGTTTTCGAGAAGTATTAGACTCTTGCTGATCGGCTGAATTATTATTAGTCATGGAGGTTCCTTTGAGTAATAACGAATGTAATCCCAATATAACGCTAATTTACGAATACGCGGATCAGGCATTAAAAAATTTAGATCAGAGTATCAATAGACTTAATACAAAACTAGGTGTAGTGCTGGGATTTGATGCAGATATAATTCGCTTTTTTTCAAGCTTACCCGATCGTTCGGTTGCGGTAAATATTGATGCTTTAGATATTTCATTGGAGTGTAATTCTTGTTTGTTATTAAAGATTTTAAGTTACCTTGCTTTAATAATTTCTTTGATTTATTGTTTCTTGGGGTTTAAACCACAAACAGCAGGACAAATTATTTTGCCAGAAGAATTAATAGAAAAATGTCTTGACATACCAGAGGAAGAGTATAGACTCTCAATCCTAGAAAACTGGAATCAATCAATCAAGGAATTGGCGAAAAATAGAGACAAAACATCAGATTTGTTTAAAGGGGCTATCTGGGCACTCATATGCGCTGCTATTTTGTCGGCTCTTGACGTAATTTTATCTTCTTTTTTAGTCAAGTAAACTACTAAAATATAGAGAGGATTAATTAATGGATATCAACCAACAAAAAGAACAATTCAGCAACATCTACCTGCAAGCTGTCACCACCGTTGCCGGCTATTCCCTCTACAAACCCTTCGTAGACGATGATAGCGTGGATTGGGGAGTAGCTGCGAAAGGCGGGACAGGCCCCATTAGAGCACCTCGCTTAGAATTGCAGTTAAAATCTACATCAAGAGATATCCAAGACGATAACTCCATCCGCTACCCCCTCAAGCTCAAAAACTACGACGACTTAAGAATGGATAACTTCGCCATTCCCCGAATTTTAGTTGTCGTTTTAATCCCCGAAACACCGGAAGACTGGTTAACCCAGTCGGAAACAGAACTCTGCATCAGAAACTGCGGATATTGGAACTCGCTGCGGGGAAAGCCAAAAACACAAAACACAAACGCTGTCACCGTCGCCATCCCCAGAACCAACCAATTTACAGTCGCCGCCCTTCAGTCAATTATGGAGGGAATTAGCCAAGGAGTTCAACCATGAAAGTCACCATAAAAGATAGCCAAACTCTCGAAACAATCGAGCTAAATCAACTGAGAAATTACTTACAAACTCACGGCTGGCATGAAGACCAACCTTTTTTAGATAATGCCACACTTTGGCACAAACCAACAGCCGATGCAGAAGAATTTGAAATATTGCTACCTAACCGGGAAAACCTGGGAGATTATGCAGCCCGCATCCGCGAGGCAATCCAAACCCTAGAAAACGCAGAAAATCGCCCTCAAATTGAAATTTTAAGCGAACTACTTACCAGCATTCCCAACACGATTATTCAGGGGATTGTTATGCAAATTCACACCCCAAATACCCAAAAATTAAGTGGCGAAATAACTCTCCTCGGCCTTGTAGCTGACAAATTGCGGAAAATTCAAACTTCACTCGCAGACAAAGATTATATCCTGGCGATTAAAGCTTATCAAGAACGCTTACCGATTCTCTGTAGCGGTGACTTAATCAAAGACAACAACGCCTTCATCCTCAAAAACCCCCACAACTTAACCCTCGATGAATTCTGGTAAAACTAACAGATTTTGTCGAAACCTATAGCGGTTCTCAGGAAAGTAAGGTACTCTTCCTGTTTGGCCAATGCCCAATGCCCAATGCCCAATGCCCAATGCCCAATGCCCAATGCCCAATGCCCAATGCCCAATGCCCAATGC
>NZ_JAUBPT010000188.1:0-14616 GCF_036700905.1 Microcoleus sp. S13_C3
GCCCGTCCAAAAAGGACGGGCGGGACGCCCATCCCACAATAACAATTAAAATTGTAAGTTATTTAATTCGCGCTCCTAACTTATTTTATAAATTCCTGCAACAGCGATGCCCACTCAGCTTCGCAGAATCGTCAACAATCACGAACGGCGCAAGCGGATTTACGCAGATAAACAGAGGTAGAGACGTTGATTCTTCCATTTTCCCTGAAACATCCTTACTCTTTCAGCAATGCTGTGGGTTGATAGTAGCGCCGATTACAAAACTTGCCTGGGCGCGATCGGAATTTCAATAATAAACTCGCTCCCCTCTCCGGGTGCAGAAACGCAAGTCAATTTTCCGCCATGAGAACTCACAACAATCGAGTGAGAAATAGACAATCCCAAACCAGTTCCCGAACCCACGGGCTTAGTTGTAAAAAATGGATCGAATATCTTGTGCAGCACCTCAGCGCTCATCCCCGGCCCGCTGTCAGCAATTCTAATTATGACAGAATTCCTGTGAGTCACCTCTGTAGAAATTGTAATCGTCGGCTGTTGATGAGAGTTTTCCGGGCAATCTCTTGCTACGAGGAGAGCATCGATCGCATTTGTCAAAATATTCATAAATACCTGATTCAACTGAGACGCATAACAAGTAATTAGGGGTAGCGTGCTGTAATTTTTAATCACCTCAATTCCCAAACGCCCGCCCTCTTTTCTCAGGCGCGGTTGCAGCAACATCACCGTACTGTCGATGCCTTGATGGATATCTACCGACTTCATTTGCGCTTCGTCGAGGCGCGAGAAATTCCGCAAGCTTAGCACAATATCCCGGATTCTTTCCGCTCCTACTTTCATGGAATCCAGCAGCTTTTGCAAATCCTCGCTCAAAAATTCCAGCTCAATTGTTTCAATTTCTTCTAGAATTTCCTCAGCAGGTTCTGGATAGTGCTGCTGGTAAAGCTCAATCAATTTTAGCAAGTCTTTAACGTATTCGCTAGCCGGATTAAGATTGCCGTAGATGAAACTTACAGGATTATTAATTTCGTGAGCTACACCAGCCACCATTTGCCCCAAACTAGACATCTTTTCCGTTTGGATTAATTGAGCTTGAGTTAGTTTAAGTTCGCGCAAAGTTTGTTCTAAACGCTCGTTCTTTTCATTTAACTCCTGCGTCCGCTCTTGCACTTTCTGTTCAACCGAATTGTAAAGTAGAGCATTTTCCAAAGAAATAGCAACTTGGGAAGAAAGCAACCTTAAAACTTCCAATCTGTGGGGAGTAAATGCTCCGACAGTCAAATTGTTTTCTAAATAAAGAATGCCGATCAGTTTGCCTTGATTGATGATTGGAGTACACAAAATAGATTGCAGTTTGTGTTTAGCGATGTAAGGATCGGCTGTGAATAGTCCCTCACCCGCCGCATTGCTCAATACCAAATCCGAGCGAGTCCTTTCCACATAATTAATCACCGTCACAGGTAAATCGTGATAGTCTGCAACAGGCGTAAATTGCAGCACCGCTACATCTTCAGCAAATACTGACGCTTTAGCTGAAATCAACAGTTGACCATCTCTGACTAAAATCAGAAAACCTAATTGAGCACCCGCATTTTCTAAGGAGATTCTCATCAAAGAAGCCAGCAACTTATCGAGGACAATTTCGCTAGAAATCGCCAGAGATGCTTTCATTACCGTTGCTAAATCCAGCACTCTCGCATCGCTGCCCGTAGAAGTATGAATAGTTGTGGTAGTTTGATTGTTGTTAAAACTTCCGTTGATCGGCGTCATTTCCCGCAACTGCGGATACTTCTGTTCTAAATCTTCTACTTTGCGAACTGCACCCCAGCGCAAGTAGCACGAGTGAGCTTCGCGCAAGTGAATTTTGGCATATTGATACTTGCCTTTACTCAACCAAAACTTAGCTGCTAGTTCATTAGCTAGCGCTTCATTTTGGACAAACTCATTGTCTTGGGCTAAATTGATAGAAAAATCGTACAGTTCTACAGCTTCTGAATCTTTCTTGGAAATTCTGGCTATTTCTGCTTGTACTAAAAGATACTTGTGCAGAAAATTTTCGGCACAGTTGTCTGCCCAAATTTTCATCTGTTTTTGGTTTTCCTCTAACTTTTCCAAGTATTCCTTTTGCTTCTCTTCTGAAACATTTGGGAAAACGGCGGCTAAAGTTAGAGAAAAGAAAAAATTCCATTCGGTAGCGGGTATGGCTCCGGTAATAAAAGATAGCTGTTTTTCTACTTCAAAAGCTAGTTGTAGCGCTTCGTTGAAGTTGCCGTACCAGTACATTACCTGGCATTTGCGAATCTGATAAAGGCACAGCGAGTACAAATTTTGATGAGCTTGACAGTTGTGGACGTATTCAGCTTCGCTGATATCTTCGCTTTCAAATACAAACTTTTCAGGAGTTAGTTTGCTCAAGTTACGGAGGATTAACTCTACCCCTAATAAGATATCGGTTACGAGCTGATTTTTGGTTTTTTGGCTGAACTGCAAATACCTGCTCGTATCGACCAGAATTTGCGAAATTTCTTTACCTTGAAAAAATGAGTTAGCTATGCGGTTGGACAGGATATAACCCGCATACTCTAAATCTCCTGATTCTAAAGCTGCTTGATATCCTTCATTGCTGATCGCGTGGGAATCTTTGATGTGGTTGAACCAGTAATAAAAAATACTGACCAGGGATGAACAAGCTCTGCACTTCAAGCCGATATTACCAGATTTTTCGCTGAGATTCAGCGATAGCAAGCCGAATTGATAGGCAGCTTTGTAATCTCCCGAAACTGCGTTTAAGAACATACCGTAGCCAGCATAGCAAAGAGAGGCTTCGGGTACTAAACCATATTGTAGAGAAAGATTGACTCCTTTTAAAACGCTGACTTTCCACAAGTCTGGATTTTTGAGGTACGCCGATGTCAGCAAGTTTGTAATTAATTTGACTGCAACTTTTTTGTCGGGTACAGTCATTTCGGGGGCGTCAATCAGCGAAGCTATTTCTCTACCTGCTAAAATATTTGTGGCTGCTGCAAATTCTTCGGATATGACTTTTTGTAGCCCGTCTAGGGGCAAGTCAATGCCTAGTAAGTCCAAAGCTTTGATTCCGGCTTTAACGGCTTCTTCGTACTTCGCCCGCAGGGTGTACTGCACGATCAGCAGGTTGTAAATTTCTACCTTTTCTAAGGGCGATCGCGCTTTTTCCAGAGTTATATTAATAAATTCTTCAGACTTCTCGAAATAACCGTTTAAATACTCAACATTTGCCCGCTCCATGTGCAAGGCAAAGGCTAAATCGTAGTGGGCATCCCAAATATCGGCGCTCAAACCGTCCATGCCGGCGGTCAAATACTGCAAGGCAGCAACATAAGCAGTGGCATCTTTGGCTCTGCGGGCCGCGTCTAAATTCAGCGTTGCCAGTTCAATTAATTCTCGATCGTCTTTAATTAGCGATCGAGCCACATTCAAGTGATCGACTAATTCAAAGATTCTGTCAGCGCGATATTCAGCCGGGGTGTTTTCTAGGATTTGCCTGCCTATTTTCAGGTGAACTGCCTTTTTTTGCGAGTCGTCGATCAGAGCGTAAGCGGCTTGCTGTACGCGATCGTGCAAAAATTTATAATTCAGAATTAATAGTGGAAACAGCACGTAATCTAATGACTTGCTTTCCAATTCCGAAGTTGGCAGAATCAGTCCCGACTTAATCGCGGGCAACAGGTGAGAAAAAGTTTCCGAGGCTTCTTTTTCATTAATTAAAGAAAGAGTATTCAAGTCAAATTCGTTGCCCAAACAAGCCACCAAACGCAAAACTTGCTGCGTTGAGCTTGGCAGTTTTCTCAATTTTTGTACCATCAAATCTACTACATTGTCAGTGATAGCGCACTGCTCAATTTGAGTCATATCCCAATGCCAGCCGCCCTTGCTCCCCGACTGTGGCGGGTGAAAAACTAGCAGGTTTTCCTGATACAATGTTTGTAGGAATTGATTTACAAAAAAAGGATTGCCGTCGGTTTTGCTGATTACCAATTCAGCTAACGGTTTGACAGATTCTCGATCGCTGTGCAAAGTCTCCGCAATCAAATGAGTTATGTTTTCCACCCCCAGCGGCGACAAAGCAATCTGATTAATGATAGCTTCCTGATTTCGCAGCGTCTCCACAGTCATCATTAAAGGATGAGTAGGACTAACTTCATTATCCCGATAAGCACCAATTAAAAACAGATATTGCGTAGCTTCATCTGTCATCATCAACTCTATCAGCTTGAGAGTAGCAGAATCAGCCCACTGCAAATCGTCGAGAAAAATGACCAGCGGATGTTCTGGCTGGCAAAATACGCGAATGAAATTTTGAAATACTAAATTAAAGCGGTTCAAAGATTCCGTCGGCCCCAATTCAGCTACAGGAGACTGAGCTCCGACAATTAGTTCAACTTCGGGAATGACATCAATAATAATTTGTCCGTTTTGACCGAAAGAAGTGCGGAGTTTTTCGCGCCAAACTGCTAATTGAGCTTCGCTTTCAGTTAACAGTTGTCGCACCAACTCCGAAAAAGCGCTGACAACGGCAGAGTAAGGAATAGTCCGCTTGTACTGGTCAAACTTTCCCCAAATAAAATATCCACGTCGGCGGGTAATCGGTTTGTCTAAAATCTTCACCATTGCAGATTTGCCAATGCCGGAATAACCGGCAATCAGCATCATCTCGCTGCGGGATTTATGCTGTCCTCTCGCCAAAACTGACAAGGGAATTTCTTTTTTCGATCTGCTCTCTTTTTTGATGACAGAAATTTGAGAATCGTCGGTGCGGTAGCCTCGATTATTTGTTGCTGCTACCCGTTCAAATGCCGCTAAAAGAGTTTCAACTTCTCGCTGTCTGCCGTAAAGTTTTTGAGGTATTTGAAATTTGTCGGAAATATCTTGGCGACCGAGAGGAAAATCGGAAACAAACCCAGATGTTTGCCACTGAAACAGGCAGGATTCCAAATCTGCTTTTAGTCCCCAAGCACTTTGATAGCGCTCCTCAGCGGTTTTTGCTAACAATTTCATCACAATATCTGAAACAGCTTTAGGAATTTCTGGGGCTATTTCAGCGAGAGGTACTGGCTGTTTGGCGATGTGACAGTGAACTAACTCCATAGGATCTGTAGTGGGAAAAGGGAGTTGTCCTGCCAGGATTTCATAGAAGGTCACGCCGAGGGAATAAAAGTCGGTGCGGTAATCGACTACCCGGTTCATTCTGCCGGTTTGTTCGGGCGACATATAGGCTAAAGTCCCTTCTAGAAAATTGGGATTTTTACTGGGAATATTTTCCAGGTTGGATGCTATGGAGATGCTAAAGTCTATTAGTTTCACTTGTCCTGTAGCAGGATTAAAAACTATATTAGAGGGATTTATATCTTTATGAATTACATTTTTCCCGTGAATTTCTCCCAAAGTTTCAGCAACTTTGATGGCAGTAGTCAGAAATCCTAAAAGGGTAAATTTTTGGGAACCCATAAATATTTTTAATGATTCCCCCCCAAAATCTTCTAAGATCATTGCCAGACTATTTCTAACCTGTTGCAACTTATACACTTTCACAACTCCGTCCAACAGGCTTAAGTTGGCAGTGATCTCATATTCGCGCTTGTATCTATTCAGTTCTTCAGGAGTCGGATAGTCTTCTTTGATAAGTTTGATAATAACAGGTTGGTTGTTCTGCTCGTTGTGGCCGCGGTAAACCAGGGAAGTGCTGCTTTCATAAATGAGAGCGAGAACTGCAACGCCGGGAATTGCCATCATAGTTGGGTTCTCTCAAATTAGGTGTGCTTGGTCAATGTTACAGGACTGACGCGCGGCGGGCTAGAAACCCGGTTTCTTCGTTGCTAGTCGTTGACAAACCCAAGATTTTTTCGGGTAAATCGGGTTTCTTTTCGTAAATCCTATATTATTCTTCATTATCGCTCAAGAGCTATCTTTTGGGATGTGTGGGAAGGCAGGCCTTGACAGGAATGAGCTACTGCTGACAAAAGCACGCTGGGGCTTTCGTCACCTCCGCAGTTAGGTAAACAAAATCACAAATACAGGATTTGTGCAAGCATTTACTTTAATGCTCGATCGCCATGTTGACAACTAAATCATCTCAGATTCCAAGCAATCGCTTGACTTTAGTGGAGCGTCACCACATCTCGTGAAAATACGCAAGTGCTGAAAGATTTATTTTTTCCGGCGATCGGGCACGAATTTGGGGAGCTTAAAAAAAACCGGGCGGTGCAAATCTTAACTATAATTGGCGACCGAGGCGCGGAGGGAGTTAAGTGTTGCTTCGGAATCTGCAATTTCCTTCTGTTCTATCTATTTTGACCGATCGATTAACAATACTAACTGACCGAAAGCATCCAGGATACAAGCCCCCTGATTCATTCCTTCCCAGACTCAGAACCCAGAAATAAAAAACCTGTATCCGATAAACAAACCCCCGAATTTATCCGTGGGGTCAATTCTAAAATCTAAAATCTAAAATCTAAAATCTAAAATCGATTGACCGTTTGACCAGAGTAAATTGGACAAAAAATGCAGAATTATTGCACCTTGTCTGGTGCGCGGCCGCGAACCCTACATTAATCAAATTTGCCTAACTCTTAAGAAAAGTTGAGGAAAGATTAAGAATTATTGCCATAAAACCCAGGTAAAGTTGTTTGAATTGCGAGTCAAATCCCAAGCAGGGAAAGCGTTTGAGCATTTCCTAAATCTGTAAATTCTCAGAAAATTAGTATTTCTCAAGGATTCATCCGGTGAGAAAATCAGAAACAACCTTAAAATTTAGCAGTAATCGCCCGATCGGGCAATTCTCAACCAGCACCAGGAAAATACCTGTCAGTAACTCAGCCCTAAAGGGACTGAGCTTGTTAGAGCGATCGAGCAAGCTGTGCTGACGGGCCTAAGACCTTAGAGGTCTACGTTATTTGAGTCATGACACCCTGTGGATGCGAAGCTAGTCCCCTGCCCTGTCATCTGCAATTAAACAGTCTTAAAGTCACTAAGGCAGTGTTGCAGGTCTAAAAAGCTCTTATAACATTGGCGAAGCTAACATTACCCCGCAAGGGAGATCGAGGCAACCATACCTCACCGGAGGGGCAACCATACCCCTCCACCCCTCGCCGGAGGGGATTCAAGGCGGTTTTAACCGCCAAGTCGTTTCCTCTCAGGTCTAAAGACTCTGAGTTTCCCACTTACCGAGTATTTTTTATGAAATTGGCTTATTGGATGTACGCAGGCCCAGCCCACATCGGCACTTTGCGCGTGGCCACTTCCTTCAAAAACGTCCATGCGATCATGCACGCACCCATAGGAGACGACTATTTCAACGTCATGCGTTCCATGTTGGAGAGGGAACGGGATTTCACCCCGGTAACTACCAGCGTTGTTGACAGACACGTACTGGCGCGGGGTTCGCAGGAACGGGTGGTGGACAACATCACCCGCAAAGACAGAGAAGAGCACCCAGATTTAATCGTGCTCACCCCGACTTGCACCTCCAGCATTCTGCAAGAAGACTTGGAAAACTTCGTGGAGAGAGCTCAATTGGATGCCAAAGGCGATGTATTGCTGGCGGATGTTAACCATTACCGCGTCAACGAACTGCAAGCAGCCGATCGCACTTTGGATCAAATCGTCCAATTTTACATAAACAAAGCCCGCAAAAAAGGCGATTTAGTAGAAGCTAAAAGCGAAAAACCATCTGTCAACATTATCGGTATGTCTACGCTGGGTTTCCACAACCAGCACGATTGCACCGAGTTGAAGCGTTTGATGGCAGATTTGGGCATTGAAGTCAACGAAGTTATTCCCGAAGGTGCTTCGGTTCATAACTTGAAAAGACTGCCACGCGCTTGGTTTAACTTGGTTCCTTATCGGGAATTGGGAATGATGGCAGGGGAGTATTTGCAAAAAGAATTCGGCACGCCGATGGTGGATATTACGCCGATGGGTGTGGTGGAAACGGCGCGCTGTATCCGCAAGATTCAGCAAGTTTTGAATGCTCAAGGTGCCGATGTTGATTACGAAAATTTTATTGACCAACAAACTCGATTTGTGTCGCAGGCTGCTTGGTTTTCGCGATCGATCGACTGCCAAAATTTAACCGGCAAAAAAGCCGTCGTATTTGGCGATAATACGCACGCTGCGGCGATGACGAAGATTTTGGCTCGCGAGATGGGAATCCACGTTGTGTGGGCTGGAACCTACTGCAAACACGACGCTGACTGGTTCCGGGAACAGGTTAGCGAGTATTGCGATGAAGTGCTGGTGACGGACGATCACGGGGCGATCGGGGATGCGATCGCCAAAGCGGAACCTTCGGCCATTTTCGGCACGCAAATGGAACGCCACGTTGGTAAGCGGTTGGATATTCCCTGCGGCGTAATTGCTGCACCGATTCACGTCCAAAATTTCCCGATCGGCTACAAGCCATTTTTGGGTTATGAAGGCACGAATCAGTGCGTAGATTTGGTCTACAATTCCTTCACTTTGGGAATGGAAGACCACTTGCTGGAAATCTTCGGCGGCCACGATACCAAGGAAGTGATTACCAAGGGAATTTCGGCTGATTCTGATATGGGTTGGACGAAGGATGGACAGGCTGAATTGAATAAAATCCCTGGTTTTGTGCGGGGTAAGGTGAAGCGGAATACTGAGAAGTTCGCGCGCGATCGGGGGATTGATAAGATTACCGTTGAGGTGCTGTACGCAGCCAAGGAATCTGTCGGCGCGTAGGTTATTGGTGGGGTGGGCATTTGCCCACCTCACTCAAAATGCAAAACTGCTTTAAGCAGGAATGACCTTTTCTATACGAGATAATAGATTAAGGGCCAAATCATCTTCTTCTATCACGTCTCGGTTTAATCTCTCTTGAAGTAGCCAAATAAGATGATTTACCGAAACTTCCTTAACTTTGATATTACCGTAATCACTGATTTCTCGCGTTTGACCTAGAGTAATAATCCAAACTTGTTTGCTTTTGCCATCAATTCTAAGAGTTTTTTTCTTTTGTACACCGTCTGAAGATCTCAGGTTAAATGTCAACTGAGCCTGCTCAAGCTTATTTATATAGTTTTCAATCTGGTCTTTTTTATATTCTTCAAAACCCTCCCTGAGCGTGCAATCATACATTACTGCAAGGTTGCCAATAATGAAAAATCCATCGGCTCTACCAGCTTGGTTTCTTTTGTCATATTGATAGAGATAATGGATGCCCAAATTTTTCAGTAATAAAAAAGTCAAGTCCTCAAATTCACTTGAGCTGGTTGTATGTACTATTCGCTTAAATTGCTCAATTATTAGGTTTTTAAGTTCATCACAGGTAATAGGCGTTGAGATAGACTCAGCAGGATAATCATTTTGATCTATTTGCTCAACATCAATAAGCTGGATTCTATTGGCGAAGAGTCTCCCATCTTGGCTCTCACCAATAGTAAAGGTAACTGCATCCCCCACTTTAAGAGTTTCCAATTTATTCTCTTCTACTTGCTTGGCAATAAAATAGAGGTCTTGATTGCTACCCTCAAGTGTAATATAACCCGATTGCCTGTTGAGAAAAATTTTTTTGACATGACCACGAAAGCGAGTTTCTGTTGTACAATCCTTATTAGTCTTTTCGGCGCTAACTAATTGTACTTTATTAGCAAAAACTAGCGTGCCATCCTTACCTTTGCCAACAGTAAAAGTAACGATATCTCCCGGCTTCAAAGTTTCAAATTTATCGTGTTCAACTTGTGAAGCGATAAAATAAAGGTTATCACTTTTATCATCGGGTGAAATGAAGCCGCCTCTTTTGTCATTCAGAATTTTTACTACTCGTCCTTGCAAACGGCTTGTCTCTGAAATTTCCCCCATTTTTTGCCTCGAATACTGAACGATGAGTGATAAAATATCTT
Source organism: Microcoleus sp. S13_C3 (assembly GCF_036700905.1). Taxonomy (NCBI): domain Bacteria; kingdom Bacillati; phylum Cyanobacteriota; class Cyanophyceae; order Oscillatoriales; family Microcoleaceae; genus Microcoleus; species Microcoleus sp. S13_C3. The sequence goes on from NZ_JAUBPT010000188.1 coordinate 9,903, forward strand.
TTAGCTGAGAAGGATTAACTTTATCATAACTTTAGTATAAGCTTGAAAGAGTCTTTGCTACCAGAAATTTATCACAACAGCTTACCTGAGAAAACAGCCATCATCAAATAAGCGAATTATATGGATAAAACAGTAAAAATTCTCGAAGATCCCACAACTATTACAGGTTTCTACGATCGAGAAGCGGATGTTCTATATATCTCGCTGGGAGAACCGCGCGAGGGTGTAGCTGTGGACATTAGCGATGGAGCGATCGCCCGCTATCATGAGGATAGTGAAACTATTGTCGGCATTACTTTAATTGGATTGCGACACCGGGTATTGGAGGAATTGAATCACAAAATGCACGTAGCACCTCATTCAAATGGGTGGGCGGTGACAGAGGAAAATGTATAGTCAAGTCAAAAGGTATTTCCCACTCAGGAAGCAGCGTTTAAATATGCAGTGGGTTCTGCAAAAGCTCAATGGCTTGATGTGGTAATTCACGGTGAAAATGGAGAAGTTCAGGAAACGATCAATCCAGCCATAGATGCGCTGTTGCAGCGTAGAAGCGATCGCCCCGAATCTGACGGAGAGAAGCGCGAATATTTGGGAAGTGTTTAGATTTAGGGCAATAGATATCTGTTACTCAAGGCAGAATATATCGGATTATTTAGCTGTTGTAGGGGCGGGTTCACCAACCATCTGCGCCAAAAATAAACAATATTGAAAACCCGCCCCCACCAAACGATAAATCTCATCCGGTAGGCTGCGGATATGTGAGATTTGCGATTTATTTCGGAGATTGTCGATTGCAACGCACCCATTGTTTTTTGGTATTTATCATGGGGATAGGGCGGGTTTTTGAGATTGTTAGTTTTTGTCAGAGATGGTTGGTGAACCCGCCCCTAATTGTTTTTTGGTATTTATCATGGGGATAGGGCGGGTTTTTGAGATTGCTAGTTTTTGTCAGAGATGGTTGGTGAACCCGCCCCTACAAGTCAACGGATGTATCAAATAAAACGTTCGTTTTTATATAAACTTCCCGATTCTTTCACCGCGAATATCGGGAATAATTCTATCCCAATTAATCAGTCCTTGATTTTTTATTGATGATGCTTTGACGACTAAAACTCCACCCACATAATGAACCTCGCACTCTTCATCCATATTTGCTGGTTGGCTGTTGCCAGTTTCATCAGGCGGCGAAGCTACTTGCTGCTTTCTGGGCTGCCATAACAGGAAATCAGCAAAGTTGAGGATTTCTTGCAGTTCGACTTCAGAGAAATTTTTCAGTTGGTCAACAATTTGTTCTTGGATAGGTATCACGGCTATTTTTTGCTTGCTTAACACGATCGCTAGATTCAGTTTAACACCAGGCCTGAGCGATCGCCCTTCTCAAACAAGCGTGCGATCGCCCTCACTCCTCATTTTGACTATCTTCTTGCTCAACTTGCTCAAAATTCACTTTCTTATAAATACCAGATAGAGGAATTTCTAACTGGAAGGAATTAAACACTAAAGCCTTATCTTCCTCATCATACTCGCTATACAACCATCTTTTATTCTCGGTTTTAGAATACTGCTCGATTTTGATTTTTGTTTGGTCAATCAGAATGTATTCTCGAAAAGAAGGAATAGTTTTGTAAAATGTAAACTTGTCAACTCGATCGTAGTTTTTAGTAGACTTTGATAAAACTTCCACAATAACTTGAGGGTTGGTAATCGTGTCAGTGCGATTGTTGCGGTACTCAGGTAGCCCTAAAATTACCATTACATCGGGATAAGTGTACAGTCGCACTTTTGGTATCCACAGACGCACGTCACCGATGAAGACATCATACTCTTGTTCTGGAAGAGCGAAATTTAAAGCAATGTAAACGTTTCCTGCGATGCGATTGTGATTCGTAGATCCGCCTGTCATAGGAATAATTTCGCCGTCGAGATATTCGCTTTTGTACTCTGCTGTTTCTTCCAGTGCTAAATATTGCTCTTCTGTGCAGTAACGTTGCTCGGTTGTTTGCAAAGTGCCTGTCATGTTGATGTTCTCCCACAAGGATGTTGAACAAATACTTTTTTTGAGTACGCGCGTGCGAAGCTATCCCGTTCGCGAAGCGTTCCCGAAGGGTAGGGAATCGCTCACTTAAATGATAACCCGCATTTCCAAGAAAGCGATCGCCCTTATTCCTCCCCGCTTTCTTCTGGCTCATTTTCCGCCTCAAAATCCACCTTCTCATAGACATCTGCCAGCGGCACTTCAACTTGAAAGAAATTCAAAACTAGCGCCGCATCCTCCTCATCATACTGACGGTACGACCACCGCTTGTTTGCCAGCTTACAATACTGTTCTACATAAACCTGAGATTGGTCAATCAGAATATACTCTTGAAATGTCGGCAGCGTTTGATAAAACTTAAACTTATCACTGCGATCGTAAGCTTTCGTAGATTTCGATAAAACTTCCACAATCACTTGAGGATTCATCACCGTATCCTGGCGATTATTGAAATACTCAGGTTTCCCCGGAATTACCATCACATCGGGATAAGTATAAGTTCGCTTTTTCGGCAGCCACAGACGCACGTCGCCCATGAAAACATCATAGTCAAGTCCCTTAAGAGCAAGACGTAATGCTATGCTCATATTCAGGGCAATGCGATTGTGATTCGTAGTTCCACCTGTCATAGGAATAATTACTCCATCGCGATATTCACTTTTATACTCTGCTGCTTCTTCCAGGGCTAGATATTCTTCGGGAGTGAAGTAGCGCTGTGCTGTTGGCTGTTCTGTTACTTGTAGAATAGCTGTCACGGTGTTTTTCCCAACTCAATTGATATCTTGCGTCCAGTTTAACATTGCCCGAAAGTAGGCGCGGGCTCTCCTGCCCAACCCCTACTCCCCACAACAAAAACCATTCTTTGTGGAACAGGCATCTTGCCTGTTTTTGATAAGATTCCAACATCTACGATCGCCCTCTTTCAACCAAGGGCGATCGCACTTAATCAACTCGCAACCCAAATTAATCGATCGGATCGAAAACTAGAGTCAATCGAGCCGCGGGAAGCAGTTGTTTGAGAATTCGCAAATGACCCTCTGCATCAGACCAACTGCGAAAGCGACCGACAACGACCCTTTGTAGATTTGGAAGCAAACGAACAACGATCCACGGTCTGAGACGTTTCTCATACGGCATAATAGGTGTATCTCCTTGTTAATTGGAGCCAAAGCCAGTCCTGAGCCCTCGGAAAGCATCGGACTGGCTTTTGACTGAGCCTTGATGGGATTAGACGAATTGTAACATAATAAGCCCAAATATGTGTCAGTAGATTTTTAAGAATAGGGTAACAACACGATCGGGAGCGTAAGCTTGTACCATTAAGAGCGTTGGCAAACAAACAAACATTTACATTGAGCAAGCGCGTTCACGTTACCTTTCCTGATTACGTATATGAAGCTTTGGATCGATGGGCTGACAAGCAAGGCAGATCCACGGCTAACCTGATAGCCTTTCTCGTGGAAACGGCTTTATTGGAAGCCCAACAAAGGGGAGAAGTACCCTCTGGGCCTGAAGATCCCAAAAGCGACACGTAAAGACTTCCCTCGTGGGTTACGGGGGCGTGTCGCGCGATCGCACTTATCGAAATTGATGAAAATTAGCATCCGCGCCCGCAGTTGGCGCACAATATTTAAAATAATTCTCTGCTTTGTCCTCGCGATCGCCTGTTAGTGCATAAGTCCTATCAGCAATCGAAAGTGCCAGTTATTTAATTGTCCGTCGGCTAGTCAGTTGCAGAGAAACTCACAAAAAAATATCATTCTCAGTAACCAGCTTTCGACTATACATTCAATCCTATTGTGGGGCGGGCTTCTAGCCTGCCCCTAAAAGCTTATTGAGAATAGTGGCAGATCTCAGGGGAAACGGAAATTCCATCCCAGGATTTCCTCCTTGAGGCCAATTGTGAAAACTGTACAGTTCGATCGCCCTAATCAATCCAACTTACCTAGATTAGACGCATCAACATATTTTAAACGAATGACTTATGAACTTCACAGCAAGACTCACACAAACCAGCTTACTCGGTTTAATGCTATTTGCCAGCAATCCAGCGGCAACCTTGGCTCTAGGACAATCGAACACAAGCACTGCACCAACAGCGTCTCGCACTCAGTCTCCGATTGAAACCATACAAATAGCTAATGTATCCACTCCCGAAAAACAGGTGAGAGATTTTTGTGTTCGCAAAAGACAGACACTGGCAAACTATTTCGAGACCAGCAACTTTCGGATTTATCTGTGCTACAACAGGGCCAATCAACTATATTACTACGGCGTTAAAAAGAGTAACGGCAGCACGATCGCCCTGCGTGCTCGAACTGAAGAGGGGACTGGTTACGTGGCAAAAAATGGCACCTACGATTACATCGTTACAGGAGCTAGCCTTAGTATTTATAACAAAGGCAAACGCATTCTCGAACAACGAGTGATTCGCTCCCTTTAGTATTTAAATGCGATCGGGCTTTAGAGCCCCGACTTTTTCAAAAAGCCGGGGCTCTAACAGAATATCTGGCTTTTCTGCTGAGGCAGACGAAAGTTTGTCTAATTTAACCTCGAATTCAAATGACCAAGAATTTCTTGATGGTACCCGCCACGTGATTTCTCCGTGGAATCAATCCAAAATCTAAAATCTAAAATCCTCAAGCCCCCGAATTTATCTCGCGCAAGTCAATCCAAAAT
>NZ_JAUBPT010000189.1:0-14517 GCF_036700905.1 Microcoleus sp. S13_C3
GACTAATGACTAATGACTAATGACTAATGACTAATGACTAATGACTAATGACTAATGACTAATGACTAATGACTAATACCAACTACCAACAGCCAACTGACTAATTCCGATCGGTCAAAGCGAGACAATCAGTAGTTCCCCAATAAGCGTAAATCGGCGTGTGCGGGTCTGGGAAAGAACCGCCGGTATTGGGCTGGCGCACTGTAATTTTATCGCCCGACGCCAACTCAACGACGTAATGAACGTGCGTACCCATGTACATAGTATTTTTGAGCCGCCCTTCAAAACAGTTGACCGACACTTCCGGCTGGTAGAGATTCAAATATACTTTTTCCGGCCGGACGCTGACGACAACAGAGTCGCCTGTGACACCATTCCACATATCCGACTGCTGAACGATTATTTTCAGATTGGCTGATGTGCGAACTGTGATAGTCGATCGGTCGATCGATTCTACCGTACCCGCAAACAAATTCGTATCGCCAATAAAATCCGCCACAAAAGCCGTCTGCGGACACTCATAAATTTCTTCAGGAGAGCCAATTTGCTCAATCCTGCCCTCGTGCATCACCGCAATCCGGTCAGACAGACTCATCGCCTCTTCTTGGTCGTGAGTCACCATCACAAAAGTCAAACCCAATTCTTGATGCAAATTCGACAGTTCCAACTGCATCTGCTTCCGCAACTTCAAATCCAGAGCACCCAGAGGTTCGTCCAGCAGCAGAACCGCCGGTCGATTTACCAGAGCTCTCGCCAAAGCCACCCGCTGCTGCTGGCCGCCCGACATTTGACCGGGAAACCTGTTGGCGAAAGATTCCATTTTCACCAATTGCAAAACTTCCCGTACCCGTTCTTCAATTTCTGTTTTCCCCAGCTTTTTGATCCGCAATCCAAAAGCGATATTGTCCCAGACATCCATGTGTCCGAACAAAGCATAGCTTTGAAACACAGTATTTACCGGACGGCGGTAAGCTGGAGTGTTGGTCATCGACTGGCCGCGAATCATCAATTCGCCCGCCGAGGGAGTCTCGAACCCAGCGATTAACCGCAGCGTCGTAGTCTTGCCGCAGCCGCTAGGCCCGAGGATGCTAAAAAATTCTCCTTGGCGGATGTTGAGGTCTACTCCGCGTACTGCGGTTTCCCCGTTAAATACCTTAAAGACCTTGCGGAGTTCAACGTCAAGCGCTGTATCCGTTGCTGTCGTACCTTGGTTGAGTGCTGTCTGAAACATATTCGCCCTTTCCTGGGGGTAATGCACGCTACTTAAATACAGTTTAAGTTTAGACTTTTCTGTATTTTAGGTGAGGAATGTTGGATGTAACAGGTTTTGGGATTTTTTCTTTAAATTCTATCTCAGAGTGCACCATTGTCAGCAACAGGCAAGATGCCTGTTCCACAAAGAGTAAATTTTATTGTGGAACAGGCATCTTGCCTGTTCATAAAAGCCTTATTGAGAATGGTGCAACATCTCCGATTGATCGGCCATCTATTTATTCTCAGGACTTGGCGTGGGAGAGGGTTTTTGCGGTTTCTCTGTTTTGGGTTCTTCTGCTTTTTTCCACTCTGACAAAGGTCGCTGGACGGCATTTTTAAAGTCAAAAGGCACTAGCAGCACGGGCAAATTTTGGGCGGAATTTTGAGGGGGCGCTTCCGGCGGATTGGCTTGAGCGTACAAGAAGCGGCCGCTAAAGTCTGTTTTGCCTAAAACTAGGCGGTGAGTTTCCTGGTTGTCCAGTTTTACTGTGACTGTAGCTTGGGGTTGGTCGAGACCGAATTCGGGCAGTTGAGCCGCAGTAATATTAATCGTGCGATCGCTCTTTCCTGTTGCCAGCCTGTCTAGCAAAAAATCTACCGATGCCTGACTTGCGTGTGCTTGCACGGGCAATTTCATTTCCCAACTAGACTTGCCTCCTTTTGTAGCATAAACTCGCTCAAAAGTCAATATTTTTTCAGGAGTTTTGACTGTAAAGAATTGTACGCGATCGGACTTAAAAGCAAAAATTTTCTGTTTTTCTTCCTTAGCGGCTTCCTGTTTCGGAGACACTTGCATCTCGAACAAAGCAACCAACCCAGTCATGCTAAGCGCGACGGCTATCAATACTAATGTATTTTTCTGCAATTTCATAATAACTGAGAATTGGGCATTGGGGATTGGGCATTGGCCCGCGCAGGGCATTGGGGATTGGGCATTGGCCCGCGCAGGGCATTGGGCATTGGGGATTGGGCATTGGGCATTGGGCATTGGGGATTGGGCATTGGGCATTGGGAATTGGGAATTGGGCATTGGGAATTGGGAATTGGGCATTGGCCCGCGCAGGGCATTGGGCATTGGGCATTGGGCATTGGGCATTGGGCATTGGCCCGCGCAGGGCATTGGGCATTGGGGAGTTTGTTATTAATAACAACTGACAACTGTCAACTGACAACAGTCAACAGTCAACTGACAACTGTCAACAGTCAACTGACAACAGTCAACAGTCAACTGACAACTGTCAACAGTCAACAGTCAACAGTCAACTGTCAACAGTCAACAGTCAACAGTCAACTAACTTATCTTCTCTTCCACCAGATAGCGCCGCCAATTCCCAGTCCGAGTAAAGGCCACATTAGCCAAGCTAAAACCAGCAATCCTACTTGGATGGTCGTCATGTTAATGCGACGGTTGGTAGCTTTTTTCGGACTGATAGAAAAGCTTTGCTGGTCTGGTTTACTCAACCAACTTACTGAATTGAGAAACACGTCGCTATTGAGTTGTTGGTCAAACCAACCGTTAGTCACAAATTGAGATGTGCCAATTACTACCATTCGCGATGTTTTTCTAGGAGTTGATGGCGCAGAAGGAGTTGACTTTGGACTGGGAGATGTTGTGGGAGATGCTGTGGGAGATGTTTCTGGTGTCGGTGTGGGAGAGGCTGTGGGTGTTGGCGAACTTTCTGGAGATGCTGTGGGAGAGGCCGTGGGTGTTGGCGAAGTCGTCGGTAATGCTGGAGGCGTAGCTTCTTGCGAGACAATCACCGAATAGCTGATTGGGGAAGCTGTTGGTGATGTTGTCGGTGATGGTGATGTTGTCGGCGATGGTGATGTTGTCGGTGATGGTGATGTTGTCGGTGATGGTGATGTTGTCGGTGATGGTGATGTTGTCGGCGATGGTGATGTTGTCGGCGATGGTGATGTTGTCGGCGATGGTGATGTTGTCGGTGATGGCGATGTTGTCGGTGATGCTTGGGGTGAAGGCGAGGGCGAAGTTGGTGTTGGTGAAGGTGAGGGCTTTAAGGGAGTGCTGTCAGTGGACGATCGAACTAAAGCTACACCTAATAATAGCGGGCCTTGTCGATCGGTCTTTTGATCAAACTCCAATTTCTTAGTCGTCAAATCGCTTTCGGCCCAACTTTCCTGACTCGTCCAAATCAGCGGTTTTTCCTCTATCCCTTCTACTGGCGAGGTTTCCAAAGCACGCGCAAATGGATAAAATGAAATACCGTTGCCAAAACTTTGAGTAATCGGATGTTCGCCGTAGCGCCTGACTGTGGGCACTGTAGGGCCCAGGCCAAATCTTTGACCAGTGCCCGAAGCATCGATGGCCAAACGGGTGTCTAATTTTACGCCCCATTCTTGCAGCAATTTGTCTAATCCCGTATTAGTTGCCGGGTCTACCATTAACAATAAACTGCCGCCGCGATCGAGATAAGCTCTTAGTGCTTTAATTTCTGTATCGGAAAACGGTTTGTCCGGCCCGGGAACGATTAAAGCATCTGCATCTTCTGGCACTTCTTTGCGTTCGGTCAAATTCAGCGTTTGGGCGTTGTAGTATTTATCTTTCAAAGCTTTTTCAGCTTGCTGAATTCCGCCTTGACCTTCCTGTAGCGGGCGGGCTCCTTTGCCTTGCAAAAAGTAAACTGTCGCAACGCGAGTGCTCAGGATTTCTTCTAAGCCATTGGTAAGTTTTATCTCTGAAAGCCCTTGATTTGGGTCGCTACCAAAAGCAGTGCCGCCTTTTTGCAGAACTTGTTTTTTGTCGCCGGATTGCAGGTAAACTTCCCCGATGCTGGTAATGCTAAATTCCCGCGCTTTTCCCGGTTGGGTCTGCGGGTCAACAAACTCGAATTGGAACTTTTCGCCTCCCTCGCGTTTGTAGCTTTGCAGCAATTCTTTAATTTGGGGGTTTTGGATGGGGTCAAATACCCAAACTTTGACTGTTTGTTGCAAATTTCGCAGTATTTGTTGAGTCTGCGGGGCAAGGGTAAATTGTTGGCTTTCGGTTAAGTCGATGCGGACGGGATAGCGAACGGCTATGAAGTTAATTACTCCGAGAATCACAAAGACGGCCAGGGTAGCAATCAGGGCGTTGGTGCTGGCTTGAGTGGAACGCCGCCCCCAAAAGCTTTGTTCGTAACTCAAATATAGCAGCCAAAGTGCGATCGTCACTGCTCCGGCAATAACTAAACCGACTGTCAGTGGGTCCCATGCTCCCGATACAAGTGCTGCTGTTACCCCCGCTGCGATGAGGAGGGGGCCCAGCAAAAAAACGTATTTCCAATTTGTTTTGCTAATTTTCATAAGGTACGGTTTGAGGATGTTATTCTATATGGCATTAGCCTGCAACCATGCTGTTAAGTCTGACGGCTTGTTGAAATCCAGCACGGCATCTCCTAGTTCTTCTAATTGCTCTACGCCTAATTGACGGATGCAGTTTTCTGTTTCCGGTTGTATTGTGCCTAAACGCCGCACTAGCTGACGCAATATTAACGAGAGTTGAGCGGTTTTTGTCACCTGTTCTCTTGCTATCTCTATGGCAATCTGCTGGTCTTCAATCCACAGTTCTTGCTTGTGCAATTCATTTAATTCTTCCTGAGTGAAGTTGTCCTCCCTGGCAATTCTAAAAGCTTTCTGAATTTCGGGAACTGCACTGAGTGTTTCTGGTACTGTCTCCAGAGTGCTGGTATTTTCGAGAAAGTAAATCCATTGATCTGCGGTTGTTCCTAATTCTGCTAATCCCTTGCTAAATTTTGGCAGTTCGATAAATACTAATTCTATTGCAGTATCTGGACACTCAAACTTTTGCTCTTTTTCTTGGAAAACAAACCGCGACATAAATTCCGGCTGATTTTCAAACATTTCAAAATCGGCAATTTTCAATGAAATTACTGTTTTTAGTCTTTCGTAGCGTTCTTTTCCTGTTAATTGCTGGCTGTAACTTTTGGCAGCGTTGTACAAAACTCTGTTCCCAAAGGAAGGCACGTTAATCAGTTGAAGTTCAACTAGGGCGATTCTGCCGCCGTTAATTATGGCTTTGACATCTAGGTGTGTGTCTTGGGTTGCGAGAGTTTGAGGTTCTGGTGGGGAGTCGATTATTTCTAAGTCTTCGATGACCGGCTGTGCTTCATAAAGGATGGCGTTTAAAAAATTAATCAGGATGTCTTTGCTGTCGCTGGAACCGAATATTTTTTTGAACGCAAAGTCGATTTTGGGATTGATAAATCTCATTATTTCAAGAAATTAGTGGAATAACTAACATTAATTGGGGATGGGGAATGGGGCATTGGGAATGGGGCATTGGCCCGCGCAGGGCATTGGGCATTGGTGGTGTGTCCTTTAATGTGCAATTCTCCAAATCTCCTACTTTCCCAATCTTTCCTCTTTATTCCCCGAAGCCTTGCCTGATGCTTTTAAGAACGCTGATATCGCAAGGCATCGATGGATTGTGCGGTCAGAAATACTCCTAAAATGATGTAACTTGCAAACATAATTAAACTGCTGGTATCGAAAACTCCCTTGACAAGATTGGTGTAATTTGTTAGGAGCGACAAATGTCCTAATGCTGTTCCGAAGGGGCCACCGATACCGACGGCGACTGCATCGATCACCCAGAGAAATAATACTAGAGCGAAGGTGAGGATGGCTGATAAAATTGTGCTGTCTGTGAGGGAGGAAATAAACATTCCGAGGGACAATACTCCTGCTGCTAGTAAGATTAAGCCGCCGTGTCCTAGCAGAAGAACTCCGGGGGGTACGGGTGGGGTTGAGGAACTGAGGGCGATCGCCTCGCAAAACAGCAGGGGCAGCAACATTGTGGTATAAAATGTTAAAACTCCTAGGAGTTTGCCGGTAGCAACTGCCCAGTTTGTTAAGGGCGATGTGGCTAATAGTTCTAAGGTGCCGCGTTTGCGTTCTTCTGCGTAAAGTCCCATTGAGAGTGCAGGTAGTACGAACAAGGAAAGGGAACCCATGATTCGCAGAAAGAGTTGCAGGAATTCGTAAGCAACGTCGATCGGAGGTTCGGTAATTCCCATTTGGTCTCGCTGGCCGATTTGGGGAATTAACCCGTCGGGGGCGAGGAGGATGGCTATTAAAAAGTAGCCGGTGATTAGCCAAAAGACTGCAGCGATGGCATAGGCTAATGGCGATGCAAAATAGCTTTGTAATTCTTTGCGGTAAATTGCGATAATATTACTAATCATTACTAACCTTTAGGAATTGGGAATGGGTAATTGGCCATTGGTAATTGGTTCATTCTGAGTCGCCTGCGGGTGGTGTTTCGCTGCCGTCGCTATCCTGTTTTTTTCTTTCTATTTGTCGCTTTTTGGTAACAGGTGGCTGTTCTGGTCGAGAATCGCTACTCGGTTGTGGCTTTTTTTTAATTGGCCGATTTTTTACAACGGGTTGGGAGTCTGGTTGAGAATGTTCGATCGACTTTGGCGCATCTACAATCGGTTCTGGTTCTGGTGGAGAATGCTCGATCGACTTTGGCGCATCTACAATCGGTTCTGGTTCTGGTGGAGAATGCTCGATCGACTTTGGCGCATCTACAATCGGTTCTGGTTCTGGTGGAGAATGCTCGATCGACTTTGGTGCATCTAAAATCGGTTCTGGTTCTGGTTGAGAATGCTCGATCGACTCTACTGTTTCGACAATGAGTAGATTTTCGACAATCGGTTCTGGTTGAGGATTCTCGATCGACTCTACTGTTTCTACAATAAGTAGATTTTCGACAATCGGTTCTGGTTGAGGATTCTCGATCGACTCTACTGTTTCTACAATGAGCAAATTTTCGACAATCGGTTCTGGCTGAGGATTCTCGATCGACTCTACTGTTTCTACAATAAGTAGATTTTCGACAACCGGTTCTGGTTGAGGATTCTCGATCGACTCTACTGTTTCTACAATAAGTAGATTTTCGACAACCGGTTCTGGCTGAGGATTCTCGATCAACTCTACTGTTTCTACAATAAGTAGATTTTCGACAACCGGTTCTGGTTGAGGATTCTCGATCGACTCTACTGTTTCTACAATGAGCACATTTTCGACAACCGGTTCTGGTGGAGAATGCTCGATCGACTCTACTGTTTCTACAATGAGCAAATTTTCGACAATCGGTTCTGGCTGAGGATTCTCGATCGACTCTACTGTTTCTACAATAAGTAGATTTTCGACAACCGGTTCTGGTTGAGGATTCTCGATCGACTCTATTGTTTCGACAATCAGTAGATTTTCGACAATCGGTTCTGGTTGAGAATGCTCGATCGACTCTACTGTTTCGACAATCAGCAGATTTTCGACAATCGGTTCTGGTTGAGAATGCTCGATCGACTCTACTGTTTCGACAATCAGCAGATTTTCGACAATCGGTTCTGGTTGAGAATGCTCGATCGACTCTTGCCTTTCTACAGTTTCCAGAAAATCTGCCACTGGTTGCATTTCAGATTCTAAATCGCTTATTTCCTCCGGTGTTTCTGTAATTGGTTCGGATTCGGGTTGAGAATAGTCGATCGACTCTTGCCTTTGGACAATCGGTTCTGGTTCATTATGCTCGATCGACTCTACTGTTTCTGAAACTTGCAGATTTTCGACAACTGGTTCGGGTTCTGGTTGAGGATGTTCGATCGACTCTACTGTTTCGACAACTGGTTCTGGTTCTGGTTGAGAATGCTCGATCGACTCTACTGTTTGTGAAACTTCTAGATTTTCGACAATCGGTTCTGGTTGATGATGCTCGATCGACTCTGGTGTTTCTGGAATGAGCAGATTTTCGACAATCGGTTCTGGTTGATGATGCTCGATCGACTCTACTGTTTCTGAAACTTCTAGATTTTCGACAATCGGTTCTGGTTGATGATGCTCGATCGACTGTACTGTTTCGACAACTGGTTCTGGTTCTGGTTGAGAATGCTCGATCAGCTCTGGTGTTTCGACAACTGGTTCTGGTTCTGGTTGATGATGCTCGATCGGCTCTTGTCTTTCGACAACTGGTTCGGATTCTGGTTGAGAATAGTCGAGCGACTCTACGGTTTCTGAAACTTCTACATTTTCGACAACTGGTGCCGGTGGAGAAGGTTCTATCGGGAGTCTCTCACTTTTATAAAAAACATTTTTTACAAAAGTGAGCATCCTGCTTGCTTGTTTAGATATCTGTAGCGAGTCAGATCCTCGGGTTCCTGTGACACCCAAACTGAGATGCTTCGCTTCACTCAAATCTACGGTTTCTGCAACTGGTTCTGATTCTGGTTGAGGATGTTCAATCAACTCTGCGGTTTCTGCAACTGATTCTAATTCTGGTTGAGGATGTTCACTCAAATCTACGGTTTCTGCAACTGGTTCTAATTCTGGTTGAGGATGTTCACTCAAATCTGCGGTTTCTGCAACTGATTCTAATTCTGGTGGAGAAAGTTCTATCGGCTCTACGGTTTCTGCAACCGGTTCCGATGCTGAATGAGAATCAGAAAGCAACTCTTCAGTTTCTGCAACTGGTTCCGATGCTGAATGAGAATCATAGAGAGACTCTGGTTTATTTGAAACGGGCAGATTGTCCGGGATGATCGTCGGTTGTGATTCCGATTGATGAGAATCGGCGATCGAGTCTTGAATTTCTGCCGCTTCTTGCAGATTTCGATCGACCTCCGGTTCGCTGTGAACCAGATTTTCTTCCGGTTTCTTTTCAGCCGCTGTCAGCCTTAAAAACACATCTTCCAGAGTAGCGCGAGAGCGGCGCATTTCGCACAGTCCAAATCCAGAGGCGACGATAGCTGTAGCAATTTCTCGTCCGGGTTCTCTTTCCGGTTCGCACAAGGCCCGCAGGCGGCAGCGATTCACTAAAAATTGCTGGCTTGGAATCAATTCGATCGATCGAACTCCCGGCAAATTTTCCAAAGAAGGCAACAGCAGACTGTTTACCAAATCCGCCTCGCCTTCAACTTCGAGTTCGTAACCCTCTCCGACAGCCAACTCTCCCATCAAATTTTCGGGAGTACCCGCAGCGACGATTTTTCCGCGATTGATGATGGTGACGCGGTTGCAAGTCATGCTGACTTCCGGCAGAATGTGCGTGGAAAGAATGATTGTGTGCTGGCCGCCAAGACTTTTGATTAAATTGCGGACTTCGATGATTTGTCGGGGGTCGAGGCCGACGGTTGGTTCGTCTAAGATAATGACCGGGGGATCGTGGACGATCGCCTGTGCGATACCGACGCGCTGCCGAAATCCTTTAGAAAGCTTGCGGATTAAAACTTTGCGTTTATCAACCAGCCCGCAGCGTTCGATCGCGGAGGTAACTCGTCGCGCGCGATCGCCTGCAGGCACTTGCTTAATCCTGGCCACAAAAAACAGAAACCCTTCCACACTCATTTCTGGATACAGTGGCGGGTTTTCCGGCAGATAGCCGATGCGCTGTCTGACTGCCATCGAGTTTTCGTGAACGTCGAGGCCGGCGATGCGGGCCGTACCGCTGGATGCCGGCAAATATCCCGACAAAATCCGCATCGTTGTGGTTTTGCCAGCGCCGTTTGGCCCCAAAAACCCGAGAATTTCTCCTGATTCGACCGAGAAGGACACGTCCGCGATCGCTGCGGTCGAACCGTAAGTTTTGCTTAAGTGTTCTACTTCAATCATTTGTCAGAAGTGACGCGATTTTAGGTTTGAGAGTTGAGATTTACTTTGCCAACCACAGGCGGGACGCCTGTTCCACGAAGTGGAGAGTCCCCCCAGCACAGCGGATCGATCGAATTTATGGCTCAAATGCTAATTTGATTTTGTTTCCCAGTGTAGTCTGGCAAGAACCAAATCTATCATAAGTGTCGATCGGACTTTGAAGCAAAATGCGGCGTTGCTTAATCAGGGTATGAAAAAAATCAGTTGAAAATCCCGAAGCGTTGTGAATACTGGTTTCTATGATTTGCATATTTAGCCTTTCATACCGTAAATCAGCAACGCCCAAAATGCTAGGTAGTAGGGTGCGAAGCGCGGAAATGATTAGCCGATGTACATCGAATCGCTACCAACCGACGCACCCTACCAGTAGAGTCCGTGCCTAACCGAACCCTCAACTAGCTGCCTTCGATGTTGTTAGGCGCTGTTTCTAGGTTGATATCGGCATTAAAAACAATCACAAATTGAGCCTTGGGGATTAACTGCCGGACGATCCGCAGATAGCCGTCAGCATCGGAATGCCTGAAGAAGTGGGCCACAGTGATTCGCTGCATATTGGGAAGCAGGCGAACAACCAACCACTTGTTGAGGCGCGGTTTGTAGGGCCTAATTAAGTTTGTCTCCATTCAGTGTTGGAGTTGGACTTGCATCGCCAAAAATTTTACTAAACTTAGTCATACTTAACTTGACTGATTAACATTGTGGGCGGTATGATTACACCAATGCCTAAAAAAGGCTTAATTATCTGGTTTGTAAACCACAGCGCATGTCAAAACTGACCAGCCTGTTACAAGGTCGAACGGGAGTCCGCGTTTCGTTAAATTGGTTGAAAATAGTGGATTACTCATGGCTAAAAGCTTCAACTAAAATTAACTCAATTAGGGTGGGCTACACCCGAATTAACGCCTGTGGACAAGTTGCGAGCCGACTCCCTTGGGTGAAACAGGAAGCAGACCCTTCAGGAGCAATCCTGATTGAATGGTGAGACTTAAATAAGTTTAGCCAAGTTTTGTGTAGCAGCCAAAGCCAGTTCAATGCTTGTCGAGGGCGCGGACTGGCTTTTGACTTTTGTTAGACTTTGTGTCTATCTCTAGTTTGTGACACCAACTACATATAGTCAACTGAATAAATAGAATAAACTGAACTAAGTACGGGATAGATAATGACGCTGGGGCAAAAGCTAAGAGAAAGACGTGAAAGTCTAGGTTTGACTAGAATACAAGTGGCAAGAGCGTGTAATGTGGTGGAATCCACAGTTATCAACTGGGAAACCGACAGACACGTCCCCAAGCTATACCCAGCACAGATGAAAGCCCTGTGCGACTTATTGAAATTCTTGATCGAAGATTTAGTAGTGTAGCTTGGGGAGTTAAGATCGAGTAGGTTGGACAATCGCGCTTTTTTGCAGAGAGGGCGATCGCTTTCTATTTGGATTACTGCTGAAATTGAGCCAACAACCAAGCCCCTACCTGTGCTTGATCTTCAGTGCGACTCCGGCGCAAAGCCTCTTCCAACACAGCAATAGTTAATCCCGGCAAAACTTCCGATCGCACAAGCCGCCGACTGCCATTATCAGCAATAATAGCAAAGGCAATAATTTGAGATTTCTGCACGTCCACTACCCAATATTCAGCGACTTTTAACTCTTCGTAAAGCAACCGTTTTTCACCAATATCATCAGCCAAAGTAGAGTCAGCCACTTCTATGACCAAATCTGGCGGTGGGGTAACGTCAAGACTTGCGATCGAACTTCCCCTCGGTGCTAATTGCGCTCTTTCTCCAATATAGTATGATACATCCGGTTGACACTCTCGCACTCCTGTTTTCCGGTAGCTACAGTTATCCAATCCGTTAAGAGAAATACCTTTGATAGTACAAAATAGATTAATTGCGAAAAGTGCGATCGCATTATCTCGTGAATGATCAGGTCCTACTGACATAGTTTCAATCCTCATTTGTCCATTGCGGTAATAGCATTTTGCTTTACTGTAAGCTGGGTCATCTGCCATCGCGATGAATTCTTCCCAGGTTGCTACCACCCAGATATCAGTTGGCAATTTAGTCTTTAGTCCACTCATTTGTTTATCCCAAATATCTCGATCGTATAACACCACTCAATCAAATGCAAACCCTGTTCTCTCTACTCTTCCTCTGCGCCCTCTGCGCCCTCTGCGGTTAAATCAAAAAAATCTCAACTCCTTTTCCAAATCTTAATTTCCCCCAACCAACCCGCACTAACAATAGTCTTACCGTCGCTGCTAATAGCCACAGCACTAACATAGCCAGAATGACCGCTCAAATTACCTCTCAATTCCCCCGATCGCACATCCCAAAGTCTCACACTCTTATCCCAACTCCCAGTAACCAGAGTAGTGCCATCCCGACTGAATGCCACCGACCAAACGCCGTCAGTATGCCCGCTCAAACGCCGAATTAACTGGCCGTTTCCGGCATTCCACAACCCAACAGTGCCATTGCTGTTTCCCGCAGCTAAACTTTTGCCGTCGGGAGTAAAAGCTAGGGACAAAACAGACAAGTTTTTGCCGCTAATCGTGCGAATTGCTTGACCGCTAGCTAAATTCCACAACCTAATTGAACCGTCTTTGCTGCCACTCGCTAAAGTTTTGTTGTCGGGACTAATTGCCACAGCATTCACCAACCCAGAATGCCCTGTCAAAGTCTGCAGCAACTCCCCCGTTTTAGCGTTCCAAATCTTAATCGTTTTGTCCCAACTGCCGCTGGCGACAAATTGACCATCAGGACTAACGGCAACGCTCGAAACAGCATTGGAATGCCCGCTCAAAGTGCGTACAACCGCGCCAGTTTCTAAATTCCAAATTTTCACAGTTTTGTCGTCGCTGCCGCTAGCTAACACCTTGCCATCCGCACTGGCTGCTAGTGCGTTTACGGCTTCCGTGTGACCTTGCAGGGTAGTTTTTAATTGCCCGCTGGGAAAATTCCAAACTGAGATAGTGCCGTTGCTATTTCCTGTGGCAAAATAAGTTGAAGCTAGGGCAAGGGAACTGACAACTTCCGAAGGCCCTTTGAGGGTATTTGTGGCAGCAAAGGCGATCGCACTTGCGGGCGTGCGGGGCGCATTATTCGCCGGAGTTTTCGGGTTTCCGGCCGTAGGAGATTGGGGAACTACTGGCAGGGAAATAGTCGATCGCCATTTCATGAAAGTATTAATTTCTATTCCCGCCGCCACGATTTTATCGGAGTTTTCCTCTAACCTGACAATGCCGTTAATTGCGACAACTCGCCCCGCATCGTCGAGCACCGGGCCCCCACTCATGCCCGCTCTCACTAAGTTGTTGTATACCAAAGTATAACCGTTCCAGGGAGTTTGGCGGCCGGTAAGCTGACCTTCCGTAGCGAGGAAAATCGGCTGTCTCAGAGAACCGCCGGATATCGGCCAGCCCGCCACATAAGCCTTGTTTCCCTTAGTTGCTGCGGAATTGGCTAATTGAGCCAGGGGATAGCTTTGAGTGCTGCTGAAAGGTACGATCGCCAAATCCGCACCGGGCATTCGCCGCACGAGGCTATAGTATACAGAGTGAGCTTTGCCGTCGGGAGTTACGACCTCGTAATCGCCAGCTTTATCGACAACGTGCCAGTTTGTGAGAATATAGTATGTGCTGCCCTGCTTCTCTAAAATTACTCCTGAACCGCCTTTTGCCCCCTGGATGCGAACAGTAATTTGTTGGGCAACGGTTTTAACTTTGTCGGGGGTTAATGCGAGGGCGATTTGAGGTGATGTCAGTGGGATGAGGGCGATCGAACTCAGGGCGATCGTAGCACTCAAAATAGCCGGAATAGTTCTGCTGTAATTCATTATTTTGTCAATTTAACATACCCACATATCAACTGACGGAAAAGTTATCCGGTTTGTGGCATATTTACAACGCGAAAATGCCTGCGCGATCGAACTTTCGACATTCGCACAAGCCTCACAATATTTGACACCGCCCTCTGGCTAGCAGAAAAATTTAGAATCTGACACCGCACCTAGCCTCAACAATAGCCACTGGTTGATCTCTATTCTTGTCTCGGCAAATCCGAATTTGAGCCAAACGGTGATCGGAATAATACCCATTAGCCATCCAGCCGAGGGGTATGCCTGCGATCGCCCCGACTGCTAAACCAGTGATGAGGCTCCAAATAAGATGCTTTCTGGCGATCGGCTGTTGTTGCATAAAAATTTATCCTAAACATTTACCCTTACCAGAAATAGCACACATAAAAGTTAGTTTCTTCCTCCTATGTACTTATTTCCTAAGTAGTAACCCATTATTAAGTATCATGTCCTTCACAGTCCGCTTAACACAATCCCATGCAGCAATAATCAAGTATCCAAACTTAACAAAACCGATGGCAAGAAATACATGGTATTTAGAAACTGGGACAAAGAGTTAACAGAGGAAAATCTCCGAGATCAAATAGCCCAAGCCAAGCAAGCATGGAAAAACGCTGAGGCTACAGAACCCCGCGCCGAATCCGTGTATTACAATCAGTCTGAAGATTTAACCCACACTCCGCACTTCAATAACACTACATAGTATAGTACATTGCTAGGCCCGAATGAATAAGTAAAAATAC
>NZ_JAUBPT010000190.1:0-14370 GCF_036700905.1 Microcoleus sp. S13_C3
AAAGGCGCGATCGCGGGTA
Organism: Microcoleus sp. S13_C3; assembly: GCF_036700905.1. Taxonomy (NCBI): domain Bacteria; kingdom Bacillati; phylum Cyanobacteriota; class Cyanophyceae; order Oscillatoriales; family Microcoleaceae; genus Microcoleus; species Microcoleus sp. S13_C3. The sequence continues at coordinate 20 of NZ_JAUBPT010000190.1, forward strand.
AGGCAGAACCGAACAGTACCGTGAACATCTTACAAGGCACCACGCCTTTGGGTACTGCTACGGCAGATGCTTCGGGAAACTGGACATTTACCCCCCCGACAGCTTTAGCCGATGGCACTTATGCCTTCACTGCTACAGCTAAGGATGCTGCGGGTAATATTTCTGGGGCTTCAACTCCAGTTAATCTCATCGTAGACACTGTTGCACCCACAGTACCCACCATTACAACAGCCGCTGGCACAACAGCCACTGGCACTCCGACTGTGACGGGAACTGCCGAAGCTAATAGTACCGTTAACATTTTACAAGGCACGACTGCACTAGGTACTGCCACAGCGGATGCCTCTGGGAATTGGACATTTACCCCTGCTACGGCTTTAACTGATGGCACTTATGCCTTCACTGCGACAGCTAAGGATGCGGCGGGTAATACTTCTACTGCTTCTACGCCAGTTAATTTAATTGTAAATACTGCACCAACTCCTACACCGACTCGATCGGAAACACCGACTCCATCGGTAACGCCAACACCAACTCCATCGGTAACGCCAATTCCATCAGTCACACCAACTCCATCAGTAACACCAACTCCAATTCCGACACCAACTCAAAACAACTTCGACTATAATTCTTCCCCCAACGGCGTTACCCAAAACTTCAGCAACATCCCTCAACCCCTTACAGTCATTGGTAGTCCCTTTAATGACAACTTCATCGGTACAAACAACCCAGACAATCTCAGTGGTGGCGGTGGTGATGACATCCTTGATGGTGGCGGTGGTAACAACACTCTCACCGGAGGATTGGGTAATGACACCTTCATTTTTAGTCCTGTTCCTGGTACTGTCGGTGGACAAAACCTAATTTCAGACTTCACCTCTGGAGAAGATAAATTACAAATTGATGCTGCTTTTGGTTTCACCTCACCTGAACAAGTAATCGCCGCATTACAATCTACCCCCTCCGGTTTAGTATTAAACTTAGGGAATGGTCAAACCATCTCTCTCAAAGCCACTTCTCTATTACCAAGCGACATCGTTATCTTCGGTAATCTCACACCGACTCCCACATCAACAACTAATAACATCCCAGACGATAGCTGCATTTGTGACCAAATTGCCTATCCCAACTTAAACCAACCCAATGCAGTTGAAAACACCATACTTGGTGTATCGGGAATTCAAATAGGCACTGCCCAAAACGAGGAATTTCTCGGCACTAACAACGGCAATATATTCGATGCCAAATCCGGGAATGACAACTTATATGGTGGTGCCAGCAATGACATCTTTAATGGCAACCAAGGCAACGACTTCATCGCCGGAGGCAAAGGTGACGACATCCTCTATGGAGATCAAGGAAACGACATCGTTCTTGGCGAATTGGGCAACGATTTAATCTTCGGAGGCAAAGGCAATGACTCCCTCAATGGCCGCGAAGGTAATGACATCATTCTTGGTGATAAAGATGATGATTTCATCGATGGTGGTAAGGATAATGACGTTTTATATGGAGGCAAAGGTAACGACATAATGCTTGGTAGTCTAGGTGATGACTCCCTGTTTGGACAGTTAGGTTCCGATACCATCTGCGGCGGTGTAGGTAATGATTTTATCAGCGGTAACGAAGCAGCAGATATTCTGGGAGGATGTGAAGGAAATGATACCCTGTACGGGGGCGAAGATAACGATACTCTCACTGGTTGTCAAGGTGATGATATTCTTTACGGAGACTTGGGCAATGATAGTTTGATTGGCGGTAGCGGTAACGATATCTTTGCCTTAACAACTGGTCAAGGATTTGATATTATCGCTGATTTTACCATCGGTCAAGACTTGATTGGATTAAGCGGAGGTTTGAGTTTTAGCCAGTTAGCAATAACTCAAAATACTCAGGGAACTCTCATCAAAAATGTCTTGACAGGAGAGGAGTTAGGTGTGATGCTTGGAGTGAGTGCCAATGCGATTACATCCGCTAATTTCCGGTTGATTTAGGAAATCAAGAAAAGCGCGATCGCCCTTCGGTACAAAAAGACCAAAAAAGGCGATCGCCCTTTACTACATCTTCCGCTGAAATTCCTCAAGCACATCCATCAACTGAACTTGACACTGCATCGGAATCAAATCTGCCAGCGGCACTTCCCGCTTGCCGCCGCCCAACTTGACTGGAATTCCTTGCAAAACTTGTGCAACTTTGTCAGCATCTAACTTCCCATCTTCCAGCATCGAATAAAGTTGTTGGGCAACAACGGTATGCAGGTGGGCATCATTGAGATACAAATGCCACTTGGCAATATCAATGTAGACATTTTCGCCGATTTCGGCTGCTAAGGATTCGATCGCCTGTGTAGTATTAGCCATATCAAAAAAGCCGAAAGTTATTTGTTATCAATCAAAAGACTTAACAAATCGCCGCCAACTGCCTTTAGCCAGAATCTTTGGTGAGGGGCGAATAATCGGCGATCGCAAAATGGTAAATCGCGTGGGCCAAAACTACTAGAGTCCATCCACCCGTTACCGAAATTGCCCAAGGCCAATCAGCTTTTTGCAAATTGTGAACAAACCACAAACCAGAATTGGTAGCAGAAAAAAGACCGACGTGGATAGCAAAATTCATCCGGTCATCTAAACGGCGGTACTCTGGATCGTTGCGATCGGGTTTGCGGGGCCAACGAGGAGGCATAGTTTTTCACTTGATATTAGTAGTTCAGTGCCTATTTTAATCATAAGTGCAGCTTTTTGAATGCTGCATCCCTCTTTCGGCATGAAACTTATGCCTCTACATTTTCATAGTCCCCTGACTTGCCGCCACTTTTACTCACCAGGCGAATCGATTCAATGGCGATCGACTTTTCCAATCCTTTCGCCATATCATACAAAGTCAGCGCCGCCACCGAAACCGCCGTCAGCGCCTCCATTTCCACCCCTGTTTCCGCCTTAATTTTCACCGTCGCCCGAATTTGATACCCCGGCAACTCAGCATCCGGCATCACCTGCACCTCCACGCTACTCAGCGGCAGAGGGTGACACAGAGGAATCAAATGTGCAGTCTGTTTCGCCGCCATAATTCCAGCCAGCCTTGCAGTACCCAACACATCACCTTTCGGCGCATTCCCCGCTTCAATCGCCGCAAACGTCTCCGGCAGCATCCGCACCCGGCCAGCAGCCACAGCTTGCCGCACAGTGGGTACCTTCGCCGAAACGTCCACCATTTGGGCTTCCCCGCTGTTGTCGAGGTGAGTTAGCTGTGTGCGATCGGGCAATTTAGAAAAAGTTTGCGAAAGGTCTTGCATTATTTTGGTAATGGTGTTAATGTTAGATTCTGTGAGAAAAGAACTTAATCAATTTTAGATTAAATCTGAACTCAACAGGGGCTTGTAGCTTAGTTGGATAGAGTGCATGGCTACGAACCATGAGGTCGGGGGTTCGAATCCCTCCAAGCCCATTTAAAAACGTTATAAGCTGTGAGTTCTGAGTTCTGAGTTTTGAGTTTTGAATTAAGAAATTAATTCAACTCACGACTTAAAACTCAGAACTTTTTTAATTTGTGCCTTTTACAGAAAACTCACTCTTTGTGGAACAGGCATCTTGCCTGTTTGTCAGAATGCTGCGCGGGAACAAAAACCCGGTTTCTGCCTCAATATCTGTCGCATAGATTCACGATTTTTGGGAGAAACCGGGTTTTTTGGTAAGTCCCATGATTGCCGATACTTTTTTGCTAACATTTGCTAACAAATACATAAGTTGAGATCATATCTCTAACCTTGCGCGTATCAACCGAGGCCCGTAGAATTTTCTACAAGCACTTATATTCTTGCCTTCAGCTTGGTTATCGCTTACAGCTATTAGCCAATCTGATTATTTGCTTTGATAATGTAGAGGCAACTTATTTATATAGCGGTTGCATACTACCAAGGTTTTTCACCTACATCTGAGTGGCTAAATTCATTCTATATGACATGAAGACCCGAACGCAAATGTAAGTGATTGTTAGCAAATGTCAGAAAAAGTCTTACTTTTAATCAACCTCTTCCTTCTTGCTTCTGTAATAAGCTGTTCGGCATTTAAAGGACTTGCGTAAGGTGCGTCAGCATCTAAGGTTTTCCGTTTCAGCGTAAGGGTTCGCTTCTGACGCACCCTACTAGCCTCGTTACTGGTTTAAATGCTCCACAGCTTATCATCGATTCAAGGCATAAACATCTTTGCCTCGACCGATCGCAAATTTCATCGAATTAGACAAGCCCTTGCTAGACTGAGTAATAAAAATCAGCAAAGCCAAGCCAGCGAGGCCAGCCGCAAAACCAAACATATTTCTGTAGCCAACTTGTTCAGCCACAAAGCCTAAAGTCGGCCCCGCAATCGCAATACCCAAATCAAATCCGCCAATACAAAGCGAAAACAAGCGGCCTCTTTCATGAGGTTCGCACCTGTCAGACATCAGCGTTACCATCATCGGCAAAACCGTACCGCCCGCGCAACCTTCAACCAAAGCTGCCATTAAAAAAGCACTGCTGTTTTTAGCAGAATACAACAATAACATAGATACGGCATAACAGATTAAGCCGCCAGAAATAAACAAGCCGCGGCCGTATTTGTCCGAAGCCCGTCCCGTGACTAACCGCATACCGAAACTGGCGATAGCCGCCGTAGAATAAAATAATCCCGGATTCAAATTAGCCTTCGTTTCTTGGATAAACAAAGGCATAAAAGTGCTCAAAGTTCCAAATACTAAACCAACGACCAATAACACTAAAGCCGGAATCCGCACTCTCGGATTCCAGAGCATTTCCCAGTATTTTTGGCTATTTTTGTCCTCAGATAGCGAGTGCGATTTTGTTAAATCTGCCAAATTAGGTTCCGCAATTTTGCAGGTAAAAAATACAGCCATTGCAGCGAAAGCCGCCGACATCGCAAACAAAGGAGTATAACCAACCCAAGCTTGCACAAACCCGCCAATAGCAGGCCCAACTGCTAGACCAATAGGATTCACCAAGCTCATGTTACCGATTAATTCGCCCCGCTTTCCTGGTGGCGACAAATCTGTTACCAAAGCGCTGTAAGCTGTAGTAAAAGCGGCGATGCTAAGGCCGTGAAAAACGCGAATAAGTAAGAGTAAGGGGATAGATTGAGCTAACAGGTAGCCCAAAGGGGCGATCGCAGCGACTGACGCACCTAGAAGCAAAACTTGTTTTCGCCCCCTGCTGTCGGCTATTTTGCCCAATTGTGGCCTCGATAGCAAAAGTCCGATCGCAAATGCACCCATCACAAAGCCAATTTGCTGTTTTGTGCCGCCCACAAATTGAACGTACAGCGGCAAAGTTGGCAGTAGCGAAGCCAAACTCGACCAGAATAGCAGGCCTGCGGTGAATAAAATCAGTAAGCTGCGTCTGGGTTGGGGATCGATTTCCCTAAAAATATTCAAGATGCTAATTCCCTTTAAATCTTCCGAGTGCACTCAAAGTAAGTTCGAGTGTCTCTATCATTGTGTTACAAATTCTTAAGATTTGCACCAAAAAAGTTGATATTCGACTCACTGTCAACTGTCAACCGTCAACCGTCAACCGTCAACTGTCAACCGTCAACCGTCAACCGTCAACCGTCAACATTCTTACCAATCAACCTCAGCCCTTTCCTCCACCACCCGTTCATAAACCCACTGGGTTTCTATCGCCAACTTAGGCCAACTAAACCGGCGTTCCAAATCCTGATAAGCATTGTCAACCAACCACTGCGCGTAACCCGGATTTTTCAAAACCTCCAAAATTCCCCAGGCCAAAGAATCCCGATTGTTTGCCTCAGTAACAACGCCAGTTTTAGTGTGCAACACCACCTCTGGAAGTCCGCCCGCATCCGAAACCACCACAGGCACTCTTGCAGCAAAGCTTTCTAACGCTACAATCCCAAAAGGTTCGTAAAGACTGGGGAAAACCGCGCAGTCAGCCACCGTCTGGAATTTGTCAAGATGTTCCTCAAACATGAACCCAGTAAAATAACACTTATTCCAAATTCCTAAATGCCAAGCTAAATGTTTGAGATGGTCTGTATTGCCGCCACCAACAATTACAATTTTCGCTTTCCCCCCCATTTCCCAAATTACTTTAGGTGCAGCATTCAAAAATACACCAATGCCTTTTTCATAACTAATTCTTCCTACATAATAGACAATTTTCTCATCATCAGCAGCAAAATGGCGGCGGAAATCCATCGCGTCAAATTCGTGCCATCGGGGCTTTTTATCTGGTCTAATTCCGTTGTAAATCACCTCTATTTTGTTCCACGGAGTCGATAGTACCCGTTCGGCTTCCCGCCGCATATAATCACTGCAAACAATTACCCGCCAAGCGTTGTAAGCGAGGTCGTTTTCCTTGGCGTTAATGTAGCGCTGCCCGTCATTGTGGATGCCGTTGAAGCGCCCGTATTCCGTGGCGTGGATGGTGGCAATTAGCGGTACTTTAAAGGTATGCTTGAGGGCGATCGCCGCATCTCCCACTAACCAATCGTGAGCGTGGATGATATCAAAGGGGCCTTCCTCAAGCATCAGTTTGCCGCCTTGGTGGCCCATGCTTTGGTTGAGGTTCGCCACCCAGTGAAAAAAGTCCCTAGCGTGCCCCACCACCACCCGATGCACACGTATTCCTTCCACCACTTCGTACATCGGCGCGTGGCCGAACTCTACTGTAATTAAGTGAATTTCGTGCCCCAGCTTCACCAATTCTGGATATAGTTCCGATACGTGGCGGGCGATACCGCCTACGATTCTGGGAGGAAACTCCCATGCCAATACCAAAATTTTCATCTTTCTCCCCTCCAAAGCTTTTATATATCTTAATGTTTAGGATTAACAGATTTATTGTATAATCATCAACCTTAATTTTGAGTCGATCGCAAGTTGATGCCCAATGCCTGACTTTTGGCAGCAACAAAGACAGAAAATCATGCCTCAACCTGGTTTTGGCAGGAAATTGCTCGATCGCCATTACCTGAAAAAAACAGGTTTCCTCAAGATTTGAGCCACTGAGGGCAGAAATGGCGATCGTGGCTATCGGCTTACCCTTTCTTCAAAATCGGCTCCAATTCGCCGCGAAAACGGGTCCAAGCAGCAACCGATGCAGAATTAGAAACAGCACCCTGACGCATCAAAATCGCACCGTCTTCAAAGCCAACAATTCCGTACTCTCCAGATTTGGACATTCGATCGATCGCTGGTACGATCTCCCGCAACTGTCCCCGTTCCGTGCGAAACGCAGCCTGATACTGCTGCAACTGCCACATATCGGCAATTACATATTGCATCTTCACTGCCTGCCCTGCATCATTGCGGAGTTCCAACATCGGAAACCGGAGAATTTCCCGCCTGCTTGACAAAATCGGCACAATAGTATTCGTCGCTGCCACGCTAGCATCCGCAGGAATTTGAGCCAATAGCGGCCGCACTTGCAAAACGTGCTGCCATTGTCTGACGAGAGGAACCTGCACCCAAGGATCGATCGCATCGGGCAAAATCAAAGAAAAAGTCCGATTTGGGTTAGAAGTGAAGGTAAAAAATAGCGACAAGCAGATGCAAAACGCCCAAAAGCGGCGAAATTTTGAAGATGAAGGCAGAGGAAATAAAGCAGAAGGAAAACGCAAAAACATTCTTTCCTCTCTCACCATTCTATCCTCTTCCTTTTGACGCTGGGCCCACCACAGAATCGCCCCATAAAAAAGCCCGGGAACCACAGTCATCGCATAGCGAATATTAATCGCCAGCACCGACTCTCCTTTCGCTAAAAATAGCTTCAGCAGCGGAAATCCAGCTATCATCCAAGACGCAGGCGCGAAAGCTGGAACCAAAGCTAATGGCAACCACTGGCCAAGCAGGTATTTAATCTTACCAAAAAACGGCGTAAATAACTGAGCCACCAACCGCCAGGGATTGCTCACCATTCCCCAAATAATTTCTAGAGTAGAAGCTTCATCTCCCTCGGCATATTGACCGAAGCGCTCCATCATAAACCGCTGGGATATATCAGCAGAAAACAAAGGCATAATCAGATTGGTCAGGACGATCATATAACCAAAACTGAGTATGCAGACTGCTAAACCAGTCCTCGGGTAGCGCCGGCTCAAAATCAGGTAAACTCCGACGCCAAATAAAACAACTCCCCCATCTTCTCGCACGGCCAAAATTAAAGTTGCCAGAATCCCAAACAAGGGCCACCAGCGCTTCTCCATCGCCAGCAGCAAGCCAAAGACATACAGCGGGATTTGACAAATATCGTGAAAATTGCCCAAAGTCGGGCCGATGACCGCGTTAGCGCAGTAATAGCTCACAACAATTGTCGCCGACAGCTTTGGTTCCAGATAGTGTCTGGCGAGAGCATAGAGCACTCCTCCAGCCGCCGTAATTAAAGTCACCTGCAACACAGTCAGAGTGACGGGCGAGGGAAACAGCGAGTAAATTGGCAGCCACAGCATCAGCGCCGGCGTGAAATGCTGCCCCAACCGGTAGTAAGATACCTCCGGGAGCTGGTTTTGGTGAACCACATTAGTGGACAACGCCGAAGAGAGGGAACTCTCAAACAAGTGACCCCGAGTGCCGTTCCAAAAAAGTTGATTGAAAATGCCTTGGTCGTAAGTAGCGTAAAAGCTGTAGTAGCGGTGCAGCGTCAGCAACAGGCACAGCACAAAAAAGGCGGCCGCCACTTGAACCACCACCCGCAGCGACTCATTTTTCTTCCATCTCAAAAATATCATCTGCCCGCTTGTAATGAAATTATCGGACAATAGCATAAATCTAAAGTAAGTATTAAATTAAAGTAGAAGTGAAATAACTCGGCTCGGCAATGCTCAATTATTTTCACCCGATCGAAAAGCTCAACAGCGTCCATCCAACACCAGACACCAGCGATACCGACTGTTCTCCCGAACAGCCGGCCAATTCCGCACCGCTTTTACAGCTTTTGCTGTTTGTAGACAAGCGTTCATCTTCCAGGGAACAGACCAGACACATCCGCAAGTCCCTAAAGGATTTGAAGGCAGAGTGCGACTTTGAGCTTCAAATCATCGACGTAGGAGAACAGCCCGATTTAGCCGAACACTTTAAACTTGTAGCCACTCCCTCGCTGCTCAAAATTCATCCAGATCCGCGACAAACTCTCGCCGGCAGCAATTTAATCGCCCAACTCGAACACTGGTGGCCCCGGTGGAAGCGTTCTGTAGAAGAATACGCAGCTCAGCAACAGTCGGCCCCAGCTATTCCTGGAACCCTGACTGACTCAAAACCCATCTATTCCGTTGCTTGCGCGGCCGAACTTGTGCAGCTTTCCGATGAAGTTTTTCGCCTCAAACAGGAAAAAGAACACCTGCAAGAGCAGTTGCAGTTGAAAGACCGGATTATTGCGATGCTAGCTCACGACTTGCGTAATCCCTTGACAGCCGCATCTTTGGCTTTGGAGACTTTGGAGTCAAGTCAGAAGGTGAAAGAGGGGGAAAAGTCGCGTTTGACACCGAGTCTGGCGGCTCATTTGATGAAACAAGCCCGCCGCCAAATCCGAATTGTCGATCGTATGATTACAGATATCCTGCAAGCAGCCCGGGGTACAAACGCTCAACTCCACATTGAACCAAAAAGAATCGAACTGGGGGCGATTTGTCAAGAGGTAATCTTGCAGTTTCAAGACAAATTTCAGGCGAAAAGTCTGAACTTAGAAACAGACATTCCCGCAGATTTGCCCTTGGTTTATGCCGATCCCGATCGCATCAAACAAGTCATAGTCAACCTGCTTGACAACGCCAGCAAGTACACCCCAGACCGAGGAACTGTTAATCTTTCAATTCTCCACCGCACCGCTTACAAAGTTCAAGTCAGTATTTGCAACAGCGGGCCGGGAATTCCTGAAGAAGATTGCGCGAGCATTTTTGAAGACAGCTTTCGCTTGCAGCGAGATAAATCAACAGACGGTTACGGCATTGGACTGTCTCTGTGTCAAGGCATCATCCGCGCCCACTACGGTCAAATTTGGGTAGACTCTGTACCCGATAGAGGCAGTTGTTTTCACTTTACTCTGCCCGTCCAAAAATAAAAGTTAGCTGTCAGTTGTCAGTTGTCCGTTGTCAGTTGTCAGTTGTCAGTTGTCAGTTGTCAGTTGTCAGTTGTCAGTTGTCCGTTGTCCGTTGTCCGTTGTCAGTTGTCCGTTGTCCGTTGTCAGTTGTCCGTTGTCAGTTGTCAGTTGTCCGTTGTCCGTTGTCCGTTGTCCGTTGTCAGTTGTCCGTTGTCCGTTGTCAGTTGTCCGTTGTCCGTAGCAACCGAATTTGATATTACAGCAACCGCGCCCGACGGTGAGGATGTTCTTAATTCCTAAAACCCTTGTGGAAGATGGCTTCTTGCTTCTACTTCTGGTATACAGATACATTTAACCCGGTAAATCCCGGACGCTCGCCAGGAATAACCGTGTATGGCAAGACAGAGAAAGCAGCAAGCTCTCCTGTCAAGGAGGTATCTCTCAAAGCTTTCAACAAAATATTGAAAGCGCCATTTTTATCCCTTTCCAGGGTATGTCCGCATTCTGGACATTTAAAAACTTTAGACCCGCTCAATTTAGTATGGATATGTCCACATTTTGAGCAAGTTTTAGATGTATACTCTTCCGTTACGTCTACTACAACACCACCATGCTTGGTAGCTTGATGCTTCAACATTTGTTTAAAACGATAATGACTCAACGTGACCATCGCTCTAGCCGTTTTAGTCGCCAACCTGCGTTGGCCTTTTTTGACCATTTGTTGTGTCTCAAAGGTTGGCAAGAAAATTAACTTGTACTTGCTTGTCAGATATTTAGCAGCTTTTTTATGCAATTCATTGACCAAGTTTTTAATCTTGATCCTGATTGGGGCTGCTGATTTTCGCAGGCAATACCTTAGTCGCTTGAACTCTCTCCCTTTACTTACTCCAATACGGGACATTAATTTGTCTAGATGCCTTGCTAGGCGATAGATACGACCGATATCGTTTTTTCCTATTTCGATGAAGTCACTACCATCAAAACCAGTAAGAAAAGTTCTGACACCCGGATCTAGCGCGACAACCAAATCACTCTCAATTGGCTTTATTTTTGGTGCATCAATTGCATAGCAAATAAACCATTGCCTGTTAATCAAGCTAAGTGTTGGTTCGTGTTGCATTACCTCGATAATAGGTTCCGATGACTTGAATGTTAGTTCCTTAGTAGAAAGTGGGTAAAAAGTTCCTAGCTTCCAATTGGACGTTTGAAATCGGATAGTCCCAGATGCGTCGAAACGGCTTCTAAATTTTGCCGTTCCTTTTGTTTTTTTAGCTGCTTTGTGTGCTTCAAAAGCCTGAAATACTGCCATTTGGCGCGGATTGTAAGGTTGTTCAGACACCCAACTAGGGGCTGAGTCCATTATTTTCTTCCTTAAGTCATACTTACCAATTTTTTCGTCTTTCAGGATAGCAATTGCTTGATTGTAACACCATCTACTTGCTGCAATCCAAGTCCTCCACTTCGCTGCTAGCTTGGTTTCCGGGTAAACTCGAATCTTCTTTGATAGCAGATTTGTATTTTCGCAAACCATAGAGTCGGCAGCTAAAGACGTGGATGATGGCAAGGATATCTTCAACCATTTCTCGTTCTGGAGACAGCTCGTTTCTACTGAGAACCATGAGTTGGCAATTGTTTTGCTCGCAGATCCATTTGATAAGATCGCCACCAAACCGGCACAGTCTGTCTTGGTGTCCCACCACAACTGTTGAGATGTCTCCTGACATGACTTGTCCCAGAAGGGCAAGAAGCGATTTTCTTTTGAAGTTGAGTCCGCCTCCGATGTCTTTGAAGACTTTGGCTTGCGGATAGAGGCTTTGGAGGTAGCTGACTTGCCTGTCGAGGTCTTCGCGCTGTTTATAGCTACTGACCCTGGCGTAGATAGCTGTAATTCGGTCATGTCCGGTTCCGAGAACGCTGTCGATGTCGTAGCGTCGCTGGTTAGAGGGAGTTCTGATTGCTGATATTTTGTCGGCAAGCTCCCAGTTTCTAAGGGTTTTGTCTGAGACTTGCAAGATTTTGCAAGCTTCTCGTGGTGTGACATATCTGGTCATCGCTAGGTGGTATTTTTTGTTCTCCAACCATAGTACCAGGTTTTACAATGATTTACCCGAATCTTCTATAAAATCGGTTACTTTGTGTCAACAGTTCAACTTGAACGCAGTGCAGCAATAATCTGTTCGTTTGCTTTGGGAAAAGTAAATTGGTCAATTTCGTCGAGTGTCACCCAGCGAATTTCCTCGCATTCGATCGTTTGCGGTTCCCCGCTGACGTGGCGGCAGTGGTGCACGTATAGTCTAACTGTAAATTTAGTGTAGTCGTGGTCAATCGTAATCAAGCGATCGCCAACTTCTACGACAATCCCCAACTCCTCCATAATTTCCCGTTTTATGCAAGCTTCGATCGTTTCCCCAGGCTCTATTTTTCCGCCCGGAAACTCCCAGAAACCCCCGTGCAGTCCATGTTGTCGGCGCTTGTCAATCAAAATTTGTTGGCGATCGTTCCAGATGGCAGCAACGCCGATAACTTTGTGGGCAACAGGAGAAACAGACATATTAGTTAGGAATGGGGAATGGGGAATTGGGAATGGGGAATTCAACAATACTCCGGACAGTTTTTAAGCAGCCAGAGTACCATAAGACAAGACTGAAGGAGGATGAGGATGATTTAAAATCAAATCTGGGTCTAAATCTAACTTGTCAATAAAGGTACAAAGTAGGTGTTTATTGAATTCCCGATGTTTATAAGAGGCCATTTAAAACACAAAAGACTTGGTAGAGGAATGACAACTGGAGAGTTGATGTTTGGCTAAATTTAAGGCAATAAGACTGGCATTAAAATGAAAATTAAGCCGTGGTAAATGACGAGCTTGACAATCAGACAATCCCGTAAATTGCTTGGCCTCACGAAAAATAAATTCACTCTGGAAACGCGCCTGATAATATTCAACAATTTGTTCGGGAGGTAGGTGAACATCCGTGCTAAATAATAAAGCATTTGTGATTGTCCCGTTGGCTTGAACCTCAGAGATACAAGCTTTCGCTAATTTGGCAATTTAAACAACAACTCGCCTACTACCAATGTATATCATGAAACTCCCGGTTTTATTTATTTAACAAATTTAAGACGACTCAAATCATGGCAGTCAACCTTGCCATCATATTTACGATGGGCTCCCACTTTTTTTTGTTCACCTGTATAGAGATATAGCCTTTCGATCTCTCATATGAGGTACTCATGGGCATAGGGCATAGGGCATAGGGCATAGGGCATAGGGCATAGGGCATAGGGCATAGGGCATAGGGCATAGGGCATACCTCACCACGCTTGAGAACCGCTATAGCGTAAGTTAGCATCAACTCGATCGCTTACCAATAAAGTTTAAATTTAACTCCCGCACAGCCTCCCAGAATTTAGAGCGGTAGTAATAGCCATGAGCCACCAAATAACGTACAGAACTTGGGAAGAAATAACGAGTATTCTTCAAATGTTGTGCATAGTCATCAACTCTTGTGATATCAAGCTTTTAACTTTGAGGATCCGGTTTTTTGCGACTTTTTTTTAAGTGGTTATTCTTCGGATTTGGTGGCATTTTTTTCACCGACTTTATTTGAGGGCGTGAGGTAGTTTGCTGTACGCTTAAGCTATAAGATAAACGACTCTCAATTTCGTCGAAAATATAAATAACATAAATTTCCAACCCCTGTTCCGATTTACCAGCTACACCCTTATAAAAATAAGCTTTGCCGTCAGTTTTTTTGCCCCTTTTTATTAAAAAAGAACAATCAATAACAGCAATGACTGTGTGTTCAGGATTCAAGGCACGTTCGAGGAAATATTGATTAAATTCTGGAAAGTTAAAGCTTTTGAGAAAGTGAGGACGGTAGGTTTTTTCGCTCAAATAACTATAACGACTGAGATTCGTGAAGTTGACCAAGCCAAAGGACGAGCAAAATCGTTGAAAATAAAGTGACTAAAAACTTCTTTTGGGGTTGACTAATCCCCGGCATTTGTTGTAAGATGGATTCAATAATCTTCCTAATGCAATCTGAAGAGCTTGTGTGTTTTTATAGCTTATTTTATAGCTTAACCTAAAATAGCGCATTTTTTTCTGTCCATTTTGGGTTCAGATTGCACTCACTTTTTTCGCTTCTGTGCTTTATTGCGTAAGCGTTGCTTGCCAAAGGCATCGCATCCCTCTTTAAAAACAGTCCGGAGTAATGGATTAAGTGAAAATATAGCGGTTCTCAAGCGTGGTGAGGTATGCCCTATGCCCTATGCCCTATGCCCTATGCCCTATGCCCTATGCCCT
>NZ_JAUBPT010000006.1:0-10715 GCF_036700905.1 Microcoleus sp. S13_C3
GTCATTAGTCATTAGTCATTAGTCATTAGTCATTAGTCATTAGTCATTAGTCATTAGTCATTAGTCATTAGTCATTAATCATTAGTCATTAGTCATTAGTCATTAGTCATTAGTCATTAGTCATTAGTCATTCGTTAGGACAAATTGCTTGCTGAAGAGGCAACCTGGCATATATTCATCATCATATTTAAACATAGGGAGTAGCCTAATCAAGGCCAACTTGTTCAAATGTGTTTCCCCCAAATACCTCACATAAAAGTCAATTTTTAAAGTAATAAATTATGTATATAATTGTTTTCTCCGTTAATAGACCTCTTGCAAAAATCCTTTCATCAATTGATGGGACGGGCATCTTGCCCGTCCCACAAGAGTTATTTCTTCTTGTGGGACGGGCATCTTGCCCGTCCTAATTATTTTTGCAAGAGGTCTAATGTACAGTATCAAAGTCTAATTTATAAAGGTATTTTTTTATAAAAATAGTTAAAAACCTATTGTGAAACTTGAGGGTACTGAATGTGGAGAAAAAATGACAAGTCATCTATCCAAAGACAGAAAAAATTTAAAATAAATATACTCATCCTACTATTCTGTTTCACTTAATCCTTCATAAGAAGGAAGCATCAATTTGGAGATATATCTAAAATGGGGTCATAAGTTGATATAGATAGAAAGGGAAGGACTCGTATGTTACTTTACAAAATTGAAGATTTTAATCCCAACTACCGCGAAGCTGCTTTTGATGGCGAAGATATCAAAGGTCTGGATATCTATGCTGGAAATACCGATGAGAAGATTGGCTCCATCGATACCGCGCTAGTTGATGAGACAGGGCGTTTCCGATATTTTGTGGTTGACACGGGTTTCTGGATATTTGGCAAGAAAGTATTAGTTCCAGTTGCTCTTTGTCGAGTGGATGTTGAGGCAGAACGCATCTACGCGACGGGTTTGAGCAGTAAAGACCAAGCAGAAAGACTACCCAGGTATGAGGATGGGATGGTGGTTGATTACGATTATGAAGAACAAGTGCGGGGTGTTTATCGTACTCTAACTGTAGAAGCGTCTGCACCTGTAGAAGCATCATTGCCTTTAGAAACCTCATTGCCTGTACAAGCATCTGCACCCGTTTCTATGCCACGTTCTGTCTCTAACCAAGCTAGGGCTGCTGGTTATGACCGCAACACCTACACTTACGAACAAGAGCCTCAATTGTATCAGATGAACGAGCGCGAACATCACAAATTTCGACTCTACGAAGAACGACTGGTTGCAGAAAAAAGCCGTCACAAAACTGGCGAGGTAGCAATTGGCAAGCGAGTTGAAACCGAAACGGCACGAGTTTCAATTCCCACAGAAAAAGAGCGAGTTGTAATTGAGAGGATAACTCCAGAAAAGGCAGGTGCGCCAGTAAATCGGGATACTCCCTTCCAGCAGGAACACGTGATGCGTATGGAAGTTTACGAAGAAACTGCTGATATCAAAAAAGAAGCTTTCGTGCGCGAAGAAGTTAACATCAGGAAAGAAGTTGAAACGGAGATTGTTGAGGCAGGGGAAACACTACGTCGTGAAGAGTTGGACGTGAAGACGGAAGGGCATTAGAGGGCTAATGAATTGAACAAGGGTTTGTAGTTAGTTGCGCTGTCTTCGCCCACATGAGCTGGGTCAGCTAAAAAGCTGGCAAGATACTTTGTTTTTAGGATGGTTTGGTTCTATCGGTGGGGCAGCGATTTTCTATGCCATGCTGGCGCTACGTAAAACGGGATTAGAGTCAGGTTGGGTCATTGGTAGCCTAATTATTTGCGCGTCAATAATCGCCCACGGCTTTACTGCTGTGCCGTTGGCGAAAGCTTATGCTAAAATGCAGCGTAAAAGACCAACTTTTAATGATTTGGTAGGTAGATGAACAACCCCAACCTAGCCGAAAAACAAGCCATAGAACAAGAGCAAAACGATATTTTGCAACAGCTAGAAGAGTGGCTGGAAACTCCCATGCTGGTGCTGGCATTTGTGTGGCTAGCCCTATTTATTATTGAATTAATTTGGGGATTAAACCCACTGCTCGAAGCCGTTAGCACCACTATTTGGGCGATCTTTATTGCAGATTTTCTAGTTAAACTCGCCCTGGCTCCCCGCAAAATTTCCTATATCAAAAGCCATTGGATCACTGCTTTTTCTCTGCTGTTGCCCGCTTTGCGTACCTTTCGGATTGTACGAGTTGTGCGAGCATTCAAAACCGCACGGGCTGTGCGAAGTTTGCAGTTGTTGCGAGTTATGACTGGTACGAATCGAGGGATGCGGGCATTAGCTGCGAGTGTTAGCCGTCGCGGATTTGGTTATGTCGTAGGACTAACGATAATTATTACCTTGGTAGGTGCCGCAGGGATGTATGCTTTTGAAAAAGATGTCGCCGATGGTTCCTCCGGGTTAAATAATTACGGCACAGCGTTATGGTGGACGGCAATGCTGATGATGACAATGGGTTCGGAATATTGGCCCAAAACGCCAGAAGGTCGCATACTTTGCCTTGTTCTGGCACTCTATGCGTTTGCGGTTTTTGGTTATGTAACTGCGACCATCGCCACATTTTTTATTGGTCGCGATGCAGAGGATGACGAAGCAGAATTAGCAGGAGCGAAATCAATTGCAGCACTTCAAACTGAAATTGCTGCCTTGCGGGCTGAGATTCAGCAATTATTGAATCAGAATTCAAAGTCTTGAATTAGGTAGATGCCAAGATCAAGTTTTGGTCAGCGCTGGCACTACTTTTTCGCCAAACACCTGAATAAACTGCTCTTGTTCTCGGTTAACGTTGTGCAAAATTACTTGCTCAAACCCCAATTCAATATCTTTTTGCAACCACTCAATATGCTGCTCTTGCTCTGCCGAGATGCGGACGTGTTGAAATAACTCCTCTGCTTGCACAAACTCCCCGGCGGCATCAAATTGATCGGGTGTTATCAGTTGTGTCAGCATTTTACTTTTGAAGATGTTACTACGCCATTGATCGTGAGCGCCTTGTAGTGCTTTCTCTGCATTACTGTCATAGGAAAGCTGCACTTTCAAAATCATTGGTTTCCCGATAGGAAAGCCTCGGCGTTGCTTGCATTGCTGCACCCAACCAAGACCAAGCAAAACCACTTTGTCCTTGCGCTTCACTCCAAGGATGAAAGTGATCGGAAGAAAGGGCATGGGTAAAGCCAGCTTGTTCTGCCATTTGGACATATTTCAGCAGTTCGCTGGGCTTAAACTAGACTTCTTGCAAAAGTCCTTTCGATCAAATTTTCGGACGGGCTCTCCGGCCCATCCCACAAGAGAAAAAACTTTTTGTGGGACGGGCCGGAGAGCCCGTCCCAGCTATTTTTGCAAGAGGTCTACTGTTCGTGGGAAGCATCATAACCAATTTGTGCCATAAGTTTTTAGGAGTTTTGAGTTGAGTAGGGGCGGTGCCAAGAGTTCCCGCCCTGAGTGTTGAGTTAAAATATCCAGACTTAAAAGCAGGTGATTTTATCAGGACGCCTTGTAAAAGTTTTGAGCTTTGAGTTAGATAAGTTCTTAATTCAAAAAACTTGTTGTACTCAAAACTCTCTGTATAACGGGCAAGCTTACGATCGCAAAATTTTCCGATAGCGAGCTTGAATTACCGAGTAGATGCCATAGGCAATTAAACCCAAAGGTACTAGAGCCAAAATCACTGGACTAAAAGGCTGTTGTCCCAGAATTGCCAACACCTCGCCCAATCCCTTCGTTTGACTGGCATCTGATAGCTTGGCTGCTTGAATTAAGAAAATACCGATTATAACGAAAACAATCCCACGGGCAGCAATTCCGAATCGACCCAAGCGTGTCGCCCAAGTTTGCTCGGTTGGGCTCATTTCATCTAGTTTGAAATGGCGGCGAAATTTGGCTTTATATGCTTCGTAGAAATAAGAAAATCCTACGCCAATAACAATTGATCCTGCCAATCCTACCAGCCATTGTCCAAACGGTTGCGCTAAAACTTGGGCTGTCAAATCTTCGGTTGTATTGCTCTTACCACCGCCCGAACCCATTATCAGTTTTACAGCCGTTAAAGCCAAACCTGCGTATCCTAAAGCACTTAAGGCGTAGCCAATGCGTTGGGCTATTCGCTTGGCATCCATTTTCTGTCCTTGGTGTTCTGGGTCGAGAATTGTCTGAACGATACGCCAAAGGGCATAACCAATAATGCCAATCGTTACAAGAAATAGCAGAAATTTACCGAAGGGTTGGTTAACAATTTCTGATAATGCACCGCTAGTATCGGTTGTCCTGCCGCCCATACTAAAGGCTGCTTGTGCTGCTAAAAAACCGACAATAAAGTAAACTAAGCCTTTGGAAGCATATCCCAATCTTGCCAGTCGCTCAAACCACACATGAGAAGCTGCCTGTCCGATTGACTGTTTAATGTTGTCGGTGGGTGAGTTGTGCCGTTTCATATTTTTTGACAATTTAGTTGTTCACGACTGCTGCCATAGGCAAGGGGGCATTCCTTTCCAGTTAACTGAGTTCTTAAACAGATAATTTATGTTATTATTTATTAACTTAAAGATTAGCTTGTTTAGATTTTTTTTAAATCTGTCTTGAGCGGGAGTGTGAGCGGTTGATTGAGTAATAAATTTCACATTTATTGAGCTTGACAAAGATAGCTTTAGGGGCTATAATATGACTTTTATGATGGAGGAGTCTGCCAGCGGTCTAGTAGATTTTTGATGAAAAATTATTTAACCCAAGTTTGAATAACAATTAGAGTTGGCGACGCTAAAAATAATGTCCAAAAACCAAAAAAGTCAGAATGCTATTAAGAGCTAAGGTGTAAACGGAAAGCAAAAATAGCTGCTTTTTCATAATGATATATCTGACCAACTTGCTTGAAATTTGTTGAATTAGGAAATAAAGCAACAACACCCCGTTTGCTTTCCAAGCCGAATCGAATAAAGCCAGCAGTGGTGGAATTACGCTTAAAATGGCGTTCCTCTAGGGAATCCAGGCTAATATAAATGCCACAAGCCAGTTCACAAAAGGCAGTGGAACTTCTAAAACAAACAAACCCATAATGCTCGTAATACCAATAAAACTTATGCTTAATGCAACGCCTCCTGCCAATCAACCCATTAAACCCTCTTCGCATTTTGAGAGAATTTCATCGCATCGCTGACGGTAAAAAGCGGGAAAAAGGCTGAGCGTTGGGTGGCGCTATGGCATCGGATTTACCACCAGCAGAATTGTCAAAACGATAATCAAAATATGGATTATAGGTTCCTGATGACTATTTTTCGCAACCATAAACTGCTGTACTTGCTAATAATAACCAGTTTGGGAATTGCGATTGGTGCTTTGTGGGAAGTTGCCAAATGGACGGCTGGTATTGTTGTCTCAACCGAAGTGATTGAGAGCCTGAATGAGAGATTATTGATTTGATTATGGAGAGTTGGGAATCTGCAATAACTGCCCTCAGTAGCTTATGGACGTTGCAAGAATGGATGCACCCCAGTGCGGCTGTTGGGAATCAAGCATCGATCGCCAATAGTGCGATCGATCGCACTTAACTCAAAGCTTTATCATAAATTTTTCCTCAATCATCTTCCATCAGGGGGATATTTTCTTATGGCATCAGACAGATGGCAAGGTTGGGCTAGTTAGATTAAATAGAGATTGAAGCAATCTTTTGAGATGGTGAACAGAAACAATAGACGTTTTGCCTAAGTCGATTTTTAAGACTCTAAATTCCCATTGTCGCCAGAAGTTGATTGTTCAGAACCGGGAGGATTTTAGGAAGATCAAATCAACCACAACGGCACTGCCTGTGTTGAGTTCAACCTTTTATGTACGGAAAATTGCCGAATTCGGTTCCCAAACATCCGGCATCCTGTCCTGCCCTTAACTGACTTTTCAGGAAAACTCTAATAGCTAACCACAAGGCGGGCGATCGCTTGCGACAGGAAGACAAGCAGAACCTATTTCTTACCTAGTTTATTTTGATGCTCAATTCAGCAATAAGGTGTATATAATGAATCAACCAGAATCCTTGTCGCAACCGCTGACCCAAAGCGAATTCGTCGCAACTTTTCGCTTGTTCAGCAGATTTAGCTTCTGGATACAGTTATTCTTGGGTGCTGTTTCCGGCATTGTTTTAGTATTTGCTATGTTGGGTCGCAACATGAGCGAACAAGCCAATAATGCAGGTATTGGTTTTGGGGTATTTTTAGCAATAATTGGCCTGTTATTGCTGTGCTTTAGAATTTTTTGGGATTTTCGCTATCGGCTTTTAGGCAGACTTTTGCACGCCGAAAATTCCCAGGTATATCCCAGCAAAGAACATATTACTCACACCTTACGGATTGGATTAGTTTCTAGTTTGGTAGGGGTATTAATCGCGTTTGTCGCTTCTGAAGAAACAGTTGCTGTAGTGCTAGCGAAAACTCTTAGTCAGCCCCAAGCGATGGCAGCTTATGCGCCAGAAAATGTGATTCGTTCCCTAGATATTTTTGTGACGATGGCAAACGTCAATCTGATTGGCGCTCACTTTTTTGGAGCTGTTACTTCTCTTGGGTTACTCAATTGGGTAGAAGATTAGTGGGCAGCATTAGCGATCGCTAAAGGCAAACACAACTCCTATGTCCTTATGATTGACAAGGCCTGACCGATTTAACTAAGGTTGGTGGCGAAAGCACTGTCTTGGCGAAAGAGCGAAGACAGTGCAGCTACAAGCTAAACAAGCTGGCTATTGGGATGAACATCTAATCGGAAATAGCGATTGCTTCTGCTAATGCAGGCCTGTTTCATTCTCTTGTAGGGGCAGCAAAGCAGTGGCAGCCCCTACAAGAGAATGAAACACCGATTCCCTCGTCCGTGGAGGAGGTAGGCACGGGGATCTGTATGAACCTCTCGGTGCCGACTCCCCCTCTATTCCCTTAGAACCCTACGGCTATCGCTGGTTTCGAGTCAATCGCATCCAGGGGTAAAAAAGTTAAAGTTGATGCGAACACTAGCGACTATAACTATGAGGAATGTACTTAGCAGATTAGGTGAACAACGCGATTTCTGGCACCCATCCGTAAATTCTATATATAATTTTTAGGCGGACATAAAAAATTTTTTCCTTTGAGGTGTGGCTAATGTTTCCAGTGTGGTTGCAGGCAGGATTTTGGGGTTTAGTGGGGGGTTCGGCCTTGCTACTGGGAGCGGCGGTGGGTTACTTTGTCAGGATTCCCCAGCGCGCGATCGCGACAATTATGGCTTTTGGCGCTGGTGTGCTGATTTCAGCGCTATCCTTTGAACTGATGGATGAAGCTTACAAGCGCGGCGGTTTCGACTCTACAGCGATCGGCTTTTTGGGGGGCGCTGCTGTCTACACAGCCGCCAATTGGTTTTTGAATCAGCAGGGAGCAAAACACCGCAAGCGATCGGGCGCTTTGCACCCAGCTAAAAAAGAGTCAGGCGATGGCGGATTAGCCATCGCCCTCGGCGCGCTGTTAGATGGCATACCGGAGTCGATCGTCATTGGCGTCAGCATGATTTCTGGAGGCGTTGTCAGTTGGGTGACAGTAGCGGCAATTTTCCTCTCCAATATTCCTGAAGGGCTCTCCAGCGCCGCCGGCATGAAAAAAGCAGGGAGATCGATCGGTTACGTTTTTGGAGTTTGGGGCGCGATCGCAGTTATTTCCGGTATCGCAGCATTGTTAGGATATACGGTTTTCAGCCGCTTTTCTGGGGAAGTAATAGCGGCAACTACCGCCGTAGCAGCAGGGGGTATTTTAGCCATGATCTCAGATACTATGATTCCCGAAGCATTCGAGGAAACTCACGATTTTGCTGGACTAATTACTGTCTGCGGGTTTTTCGTTGCTTTTGTACTCAGCAAGTTAGCAGAAAGATAATTGATAATTAGTCATCAGTCTTAACTAAGATAGCAATCCTTGCAGGAGTCGTAAAATTTTTACCCCACCCCAACCCTCCCCCAACCCGCTGGAAGTCCGTAAGAAATTCACAAATGATGCGAAGATTGCTATATAGAATTGCTAATTGCTGAGAGTTATATAGCAATCCTAAATGATTATACTCGTTACCAGGAAGAGCCTGGTAACGCATATCCGGAGGCTCTGCCTCCATAGTCTGGGCCGAGGCAGAGCCTCGCTTACATCGGTTCCCAGGCAGAGCTTGGAAGTTAACCAGTTATTGAAACTGATGCGAGGATTGCTATAGTGTTTTTGATATAGACACAGAGGAATTTGATATGTTGCCAAGCTGTATCGGGACACAAAAAAGCTTATAATTAACATGAAAGGCTGCAGCCTGTCAAGAGGTTTTGGAAAATTTATGTGTGTCAACTTAGGGGATATCCTGCACGAAAGCTACAAAATTATCGCTTTGTTGGGACAGGGAGGGTTTGCTAGAACCTACACGGCTGCACAACTAAACCAACCCAATAATCCTCTGTGCGTTGTTAAGGAAATTCCTTTTCCCCCATCGAACGATCCGCGAGTCTTGGAGAAGGGAAGGAAGCGATTTGAAAGGGAAGCTAGCGCTTTGTGCCGTCTGGGTAGAAACTCGCGCATTCCCGAATTATTCGATCGCTTTGAAAAAAACGATTATTTTTACTTAGTTCAAGAATACGTTGAAGGACATCCCCTCAGTAAAGAACTCACTGCGGGCGATCGGTGGAATGAGAAAAATACCGTTGCTTTGTTGCGAGAAGTTCTGGAAATATTAAAATCAGTCCACCCAGAAAATATTATTCACCGCGATATTACACCTTCTAACTTAATTCGGCGCCAAACAGATCAAAAAATTGTTTTAATTGATTTTGGGGCCGTCAAAGAAATCGGCACTTTTACCTCTAACTCTACAGGTGAAATATTCAGCTCGCAGGCGATCGGCACCAGGGGTTATATGCCGGCCGAACAACACGATACGCGGTCTCTCCCGCAACCCTACAATGATATTTATGCAGTAGGAATCATCGCGATTCAAGCCCTCACCGGGCGGCGTCCCACCAATCTGCCGCAAGACCCCGAAACTGGTGAAATTGTCTGGGATTATTTAACATCTGAACCTGTTAGCGATAGTCTAAAAAATATTTTAACCAAGATGGTGCGTTTCCACTTTCAAGACCGCTACCAATCGGTTGATGAAGTTTTGCAAGACTTGGATTTGTCGATCGTTCCAGGGCCCCAGCTACCCAAAACTTCGCGGAAGTTGCGATCGGGCTGGCGCTGGCTGCTGTTCGGCGTTGCGGGACTGGGCGCTGCATTGGCGATCGCATTTTTAATCCCCAGAATTTCCCCGCCACAAACGGTGGCTGTACCCTCCCCAGATGGTGTAAGTTCTGGCGAAAAACTCCTAGTGCAAACCTCGCCCCTTTGGTCAAAACAAAGGGGAATTAGTGAGTTGGCCGACTCAAATTATCCTGATGCTTTGAAATTGCTCAAACAGTCCTGGCGAGAAGACCGCAGAGATCCAGAAACTTTAATTTATATCAACAATGCCCTGCTGAAGGCAATAAATGCAGAATATTACACGATCGCGATCGTTGTTCCCATCCTCAGAAATCCCGACGGTAGCATCGCTAACGCAAATTTAGCAGAAGAACTGCTGCGCGGCATTGCTCAAGCTCAAACCGAAGTTAATTTAGGCGCGATTGCTGCAAAAGAGCGCAATCAAGACTTTCCCGGTCAAGAATTTATCGAACCGAAGTCTATTAACGGTAAAGGTCTCAGAGTCATCATTGCCGATGATGCAAATCTCAAGTTAGAGGCAATTAAAAGGGCAAATTATTTAGTCGCTCAACCAGATATTTTAGCAGTTATCGGACACTATGCCAGCGAGATGACTTTGGCAACAGTAGATATTTACGATCGCAATAAATTAGTCGCTCTTTCTCCGGGAAGTACCACCGAAGAACTGACGCGAAAACCTCGAAAATTTTTCTTTCGGACTGCTCCGACAACTAGCATCGAAGCTGAAGCTTTAGTAAATCAACTGCTCTCGCTCGGTGAGAAAAAAGTTGCTGTATTTTACAATCCCAACAGTCCGTTCAGCGCTTCTTTGTGGGAAGAATTCAAAAAGCAATTTGAAGCGCAAGGAGGAACGACTATCAGGCTTAGAGAGTTTTACGACTTATCTAAAAATAATTTTAACGCCGAAGCCGCCATAAAAAAACTTGAGAAAGCCGGCAAAATAGCGTTACTTTTAATTCCCGACGGTCAAGTCACTAATGCCCAGCCAAATGCGATCGATATGATTAAAGCTAACAACGATCGCCATTGGATTGTCGCGTCTTGGGGACTCTACGATTGGAGAACTTTAGAAGCTGCCAAACAGCTAAAGTCTGTCGAAAAACTAGCTATATCTGTGTTCTGGCATCCTTTAACCAGTTTTGACAAAAAATTTCCTCAAAATACTGAAAAGTTGTGGGGAGGCCCGGTAAATACTCGATCGGCTTTAACCTACGATGCAGCCCGCACGCTGATTAAAGCCCTAGAAATGCAGCCAGAACCAACCCGCCAAGGAATGCAACAAACCTTAGCCGATCCAAATTTTAAAGCCGAGGGAGCCACGGGTATAATTGAGTTTGACTCAAAGACCGGCAATCGCAAAAACCCTCCTAAAGGAGTGGCGCATATTGTTCCGTGTGCTAGAGAACAATTTGGTCTGACATTTGTGCCGATCGAATTTCCCACAGCCGCAGCCGCAGGTTTAAA
>NZ_JAUBPT010000006.1:10815-25912 GCF_036700905.1 Microcoleus sp. S13_C3
GTGCGATTGAATTGATATCTTGTGGCATTTTCCACAAACCTTACAAGAAAATTTCCTCTTTGTGGAACAGGCATCTTCCCTGTTGTTAAGAATGATGCAATTTTAAAGTGCGATTGAATTGATATCTTGTGGCATTTTCCACAAACCTTACAAGAAAATTTCCTCTTTGTGGAACAGGCATCTTGCCTGTTGTTAAGAATGATGCAATATGTGGGAAGAATTGATATCTTGTGGCATTCTCCCAAAACCTGCAGAGGCGGGTTTTACCAACTATAAATTGCTTAAAATCAATAATCTCATAAACCGGCCCCCACCCGACAATAAAAATCTGGATAAAGAATTGTGCAAGATGTGCGAGTGAATTGATATCTTGTGCCGAACGCAACCATCCGCCAGATGTTTCAATCCTACAGCCGACTATTGCCACAGGTGCAACATATCAATTTATTAGATATATTAAACAAGGTTAGTTTTTTTTATAATAACGCTTATGGCTGTCAACTTCGCTACCTCCCCCGCTTCTAGTCTCCGACCAGAAGCCCAGAATATCTCAGCACTCAAACAAGTCTTTCAGACAATTGATGCCGATAGCTGTCCGGGTTCCTATAATTTTCATATGCACACAGTCTACTCCGACGGGCGATTGCAGCCAGAGAAATTGATGGAACAAGCCATAGCCAGAGGTCTCAAGGGCTTAGCTATCACCGACCACCACAGCACCGAAGGCTACGTTAAAGCTCAAATTTGGCTGGATAATTGGAAATTAAACCATCCTGACAAAAATAGCGAAGCACCTAGTCTCTGGACAGGCGCTGAAATTAATGCCGAATTGCTCAACAATGAGGTACACATTCTCGCTTACGCCTTTGATCCGCAACATCCCAGTCTCAAACCATACCTACGAGGTAAAAGCACTGAAGGCACTTATTGTTATTCAGCAGCCAGGGTAATTGAAGCTATTCATGAAGCCGGAGGTTTAGCAGTTCTCGCACATCCTTGCAGGTATCGATCGACTGCAGATAAACTAATCCCAGAAGCCGCCCGTGTCGGCATTGACGGTGTAGAAATTTACTATGCTTACGGTAATCCCAATCCTTGGACACCGAGTCCCAAACAAACTGCTTTAGTCAAAGATTTAGCAGAAACTTATGGTTTGCTGGGAACTTGTGGCACGGACTCTCACGGGCTGAGTCTTCTCGTCCGAATCTAAATAGTTCGGAAATAAGAAGTGCTTTATCCTGTCCTTACCAGTCTAAGCGTTAGCGGATATATCTGTTATGAAAGCAATCACAATGAGCCGAAAACAAACAGTAAAAAAACAGTTTCTCAGGTCATATTATGTCCACTAAAATGACTACTATAAAATTGTTTGGTAGTGAGGACTTCAGTCCTCATAAAAGTCTGTGGACTGAAGTTTTCACTACTTGCCTTATAACGGCTATCTTAATGGACGTGATATCATTGCGATCGCCAGGATGAGCTTTCGCCCTCCAAAAGAAAGCAATTGCTTTCTTCATGTGGTGTTCTTGCAACTCCTAGAGACACTTCGCCCTAAAAACCAGTCGCCATTCTACCGTTCCGGGAACAACTGACAGGCCCGGTTAGTTGGCTGATTTGCCCAATCCAAGCGAGAATTCCCAAATCGATCCATCCAACCTTCCAAATAAGCCCGATTAGCCTTTCTTTCCTCTGGATCTGATGTATTCATTGGATGAGGTGCTAGACCCAAAATAGTCGCTGTCGTCACGCAAAACATCGACTTTTGAAAACTCTGGCAAATTTGCACCCGCACATCGTCTTCACCCCGACAGCTAGTGCGATAAACTTCGTGCAAATACTCCGGCAAATAATGACGCATATCTTGCATCAATTGAGTTGGCGGAATCCCTGCACCTCCAATCGGTAAAGGGTCAGCAAACAAAGCCCCGTAGGCGAATTCTCTTTGTTCTTCCGGGATTTGATGAGCTTGAGCGTTGTAGGAAACTGTGCCAAAAAACGCAGTGCCCCGAAAGAAAATTGACTCTACATAAGGAACTGCTACATCTGGTAAAAATGTTAAGTTAGCGCTCGCCGGAATGATATCGTAGACTTGAGGGCCAATCTTGACGCTGTAGGTAATTGGCAAACTGGCGGCGCTAACCAAACCTGCTAAGATAAAATCAACTACGTCTGCGATCGACTTAATTTTACCGGCTTCGTAGGAATCAGATAAGTCGATAAACAAATCGCTCATTACCCGCCAAAACTGACCGAGACCGGTGTAGTAAGCCAGCATCCGCACTTGTTCCGGCAAAAAATTAGGAAATGCTTTGTTGAGTCCCTGCATGAAAAAATTGCCTTTCAGTTTAGCAGCGATCGCCTTTTCGACCAAACTGCTAAATTCCGGGGTATCCAAATAAGTGTCAAAACCCCCGCCGCCGTGCCACAGCATAGTTTTCATAACATACTCAGCATACTCAAAATTTATGCGATCGTGCCACAAATAGCGAATTAATTTGGGCAGCGTCACATCTCCGTTGAAATATTTGAAAAACGGGAAAAGCACTAAAAACTGTTCTTCTGCAATATAATTTAGATTGCGAGAATAGGCATCGAGAACCACACCGTAACTTTTGAGAATGCCGACAACTTCTACTACATTTTCCGCCGAATCGGGAAGCAAAGCTTTGCCTGATTCCAAGAGGTCAATGTATGCGGATAGGGGATGGGAAGAGGGTTTTAATACGGTACTTTTCATTCTTATTTAACCTTAAGTGAAGGAAGGAACGACAAGGATTGGAACACGGATACACTGATGAATGGAATAGGTAGGGACACGGCAGTGCCGTCTCCCTACAGCCGTCTGCTGTATTTCATGGGATTGAAAACTGCCATAGGACTAAAGTCCGATGCTACTGAGATGTTGCACCATTCTCAATTAGCCGTAGGGGCGGGTTCGCCAACAGCCTTAAAGCTTGCAAATAGGTTCTATAAACCCGCCCGACCCCCCGAAAAATCCTCTTATTGAGATTGCTGCAAGATGTCAGATGCTACGAACCTAGGTCATATTTTATTTCAAGTTTTGAGCGATCGCTTTAACTTGCGGTGGCACATTAGCTACCATTCCGATCGCAGTTTTTTCGCTCAAAGCAACTAAAACTCCCGGCTGCACTCCCATGATTGCGATAATTATGGCTAAAACTAGCGAAGGAATGCGATCGCGCCAGCGGACTTGGGGCAAATTTTCCACCAAATCCGAAAGGCGGCCGAAAAAGGCGCGGTTGACCATAAGTAAAAAGTAAACTGAAGTTAAACCAGTGCCGATCATGCAGAGCAAAGTTTGCACCGGAAACACTGGCAAACTGCCCCGAAACATCAAAAATTCAGCAATAAATCCAGCCAAACCTGGAATACCGGCACTTGCCATCACGCCGAGGATCATTAAACTGCCAATCATCGGCAAACCGCGATCTGGATTGAACAAACCTTGGAGCACATCGATGTTGCGGGTGCCGGATTTTTTGTAAACAACGCCGACACTCAAAAATAGCAGCGCCGAAATTAAGCCGTGGCTAACCATTTGCAAAACAGTTCCCAACATACTAATCGGAGTAGCTGCGGCGCTAGCTAACAAAATGTAGCCCATGTGAGCGATCGAACTGTAAGCTACAATTTTTTTCATATCTTTTTGGGCGATCGCACAACTCGCCCCGTAAAGCACGCTTACCACCGCCCAACTCGCCAAAGTCGGCGCCGCCACCGCCCACGCATCTGGAAACAAACCTAAACCAAAGCGCAGCATCCCATAAGTTCCCAGCTTCAAAAGCACCCCCGCCAGCAGCACCGAAACCGGCGTCGAAGCTTCTACGTGAGCATCCGGCAGCCAAGTATGAAAAGGCACCAAAGGCATTTTAATTCCAAAAGCCAGCAACACAAGAGCCAGCAAAACAATTTGCCTTACCAAAGGCAATGGCAATCCTCCTTGCAAATGCGATGCCCCCGCTGCACCAACCATATCGAAACTCGAAGCACCGCTAAGCCAACCAGTCCCCAAGAAAGCAGCCAGCAGCACAATTCCCGCAAATGCAGTATAGATTAAAAACTTAGTAGCAGCATAACCCCGGCGCTCCCCTCCCCAAATCGCAATTAACAGGTAAAGCGGAATCAATTCTACCTCAAAAAACAGGAAAAACAGCAGCAAATTTTGAGATAAAAAAGCCCCTGTTACGCCGCCAGTAATTAACAGAATCAAAGAATAATAAAGTCGAGGTCTGCGGATCGACTCATCCGTAGCGTAAATAGCTACCCCTGTCAGCAGAGTATTTAAAATTACTAAAGGCAGAGCCAAACCATCAACACCGAGATTGTAATTCAATCCCAAAACATCTATCCAAGGAATGAATTCCGCAAACTGCAACTGACTGGTACTGGCATCAAACTGAAATGCCAAAATCACCGAGAGAATAAAAGTTATACCCGCAATGGCGATCGCGACATTCCGAACTATTTTAGAACTCACTGAACCGGGCCAGAGCCCAATCAGGGCAGCAGCCAACATTGGTATCCAGATTAAAGCACTGAGCATCAATTAAAACTTTCCTTTGTTACACAGTATTTAGAGATATAGCAATCCTAAATCATTTGTGAATTTCTTACTCCCTCCCCAAGGCATCGGGGAGGGTTGGGGTGGGGGAAAAAATTTACGACTCCTGCAAGGATTGCTATATATTTAACATTAACGCAAAGCAACTACATATAAAAGCGATCGGCTGATTTTCTTGTTAACATAGATTCAAATGTCTCTGGAATCCTCCTATGACCACAAGTCTTACAGATATACAAGATTTGCAAATTAAATCCGGTTCTCCTTCCACCCGCCTCACCGTTGCCGACTTAGAACAACTGCAAGCTATACTCTCGGAAGCACATCTAGACTACCAATTAGAACTCGTAGAGGGGAAGATTATCCTTATGGGCCCCTCAGACATTGTATCGAGCGAAATTGGGGCAGAGTTTGGCAGACTTTTACTAAACTGGGTCAATCGATTTTAGATTTTAGATTTTAGATTTTAGAGGCGACCCCACGGATAAATGCTCTTTCTTGAGGATTTTCGATTTTCGATTTGGGATTGATTCCACGGATAAATCACGTGGCGGGTACCACCTTTGAAATTCCTGGTCAAACCTCGCAAACTCGGACGAGTATTTGAATCTAGCGGCGGGTTTATCCTCCCCAATTCCGATCTGAGAGCTCCCGATGTTTCGTTTGTGGTAGCCGATCGCCTCAAACAAAGTAAAAGGTATTTTGCCGAACTCGTTCCCGACTTAGTTGTAGAAATCAAATCTCAGTCCGATCGCCTCAAACCCCTGCGAGAAAAAATTCTATCATTCATCGAACTCGGAGCCAAAGTAGGAATATTAATCGACCCAGACAAGCGCACAGTAATAATTTACACTCCGAAAGCAGAGCCAGTGGTATTGAGAGACGGCGACATGATTTCAATTCCTGAACTTTTGCCTGGTTGGGAAGTTGCGGTGAAAGAATTGTGGCCGATCGAGTTTGAATAAAATTAGATAAAAAAGCAGACAAACCCAGAATAAAATCATCTGCGTTCATCCGCCGTCATCTGCGGTTGAAAATTAAATAACATCAGACAAAAAGCAGACAAACCCGAAAAATTCATCTGCCAATCTCTGCAGTTTAAAACAGCCAAATAATCAACGCCAGCAACACAGCAACCCCCCCCGCAATAGTCAACACATAAAACTGTGACTGACCGGTGCCGCTGTACTTCAACCCTTCACCGCTGAAAATTGTGGCAAAACCGAACAAATTCACCGCCCCATCCACCACATACCTATCAGTCCAAGCGCTGATTTTAGAAATAAAAGCCACAGCCCAAACGACAGTCAAGCGGTAAACTCGATCGATATAAAAATCGTAAGCAAACAAATCCTGCAACGCCGGTACCGGCAGCCGTACCGGTCGAGGTAACACCCCGTACCAATAAATCGCCACCCCAACCGCAACGCCAATCAACCCAGATAACATTAACAGCGGAAGATGCAGAGTCTTCAACAGCAAATTTAAAGTATCAAAATCCCCCGTTTGCGCCCAAGGCCCAGTCCAACTAATTAAAAGTTGCCACTGCTGCAACATCCAAGGCACCAACAGCCCAATCACTGTCAAAATTACCATCGGCAAAGCCATCTGCCAACCAACTTCTGGAGTTCTGCGAGTTTTCGGCTGCGGTTTTCCAGCGAACACTAAACCGAATATGCGAGTTAAATTTAGCGCTGTCAAACCGTTAACTAAAAGCAGCACTATTACCAGCCACAAAGGCAAAGTCCAAAAACCGTTGAGCCAGCGTCGCATCGCCCAAAAGTTGCCCAGAGGTAACAGCGCGACCATCCCCGCAGCGCCTACTAAATAAGCCGTAGTGGTAGCAGGCATCTTCGACCACAACCCACCCATTTCTGTTAAATCTTGAGTGTTAGTTGTGGTAATAATTGACCCTACGCTCATGAATAATAGGCCTTTGGCGATCGAGTGCGCGAACAGCAACAGCAAAGCAATGTCAACTTGATTTAGCCCCACGGCGATAAACACCAAACCCAAAGATGCGCTGGTAGAATGCGATAGTGCTCTTTTGATGTCGATTTGGGCGATCGCTACCAAGGAAGCGCCAACAGCCGTCACCGCACCCAAAACCACCAGCACCGCATCCGTCACGGGCGAAAGCGCTAAAACAGGCTGAAGTTTAATCAAAACATAAGCTCCAGCGCCCACAACTACCGTATTCCGCATAATCGAAGCCGGGTTGGGCCCTTCCATCGCCTCGTCGAGCCACAAATGGAAGGGGAATTGAGCGCACTTGGCCGTAGGTGCGGAGATTAAAGCCAAACCTAAAAGAGTCGCCACTAGGGGAGACAAAGTTGCAGTTTCCGCCCATATTTCCAAATCGGAAAAATTCAAACTTCCTGCTAAAGTTGAAAGCGTCACTACTCCCATCAGCAGTGGCACGTCTCCTACACGCTTGGTTAAAAACGCATCTCTAGCGGCTGTTACTACCAGCGGTTGAGCGTACCAAAACCCGACTAGCAAGTAAGTTGAAAGCGTCAGCACTTCCAACAAACCGTAAGTTAGAAGCAGCGAGTCGCTAATGGCAATGCCGCTAATTGCCGCTTCAAAAAAACCCATCAGCCCAAAAAATCGAGCTAGCGCCCAGTCTTTTTCCATGTAGCCTAGAGCGTAAATTTGTGCTAGCAAACTCAGAACTGTAACTAACTCCATTGCTCCGACGCTCAACGTGGAGATTTCTATGGCAAAAGACAAATCTAAATCGGCTGCTTGCACCCAGTGCACGAGCAACTGTTGGGGTGGTTGATCCCAAGTCGCTGTAAAAATAACTGACCCGTGTATGAAAGCCAACACAGTCATCAACACATTGAAGTAAGCCGCCGGTCTGGGCCCTGTTCTGCGAACGGTGCCCGTAGACCACGGCAAAGTTAAAATTGCGCCTATTAAGCCATATAAAGGTACCCACCAACAGGCTTGGAGGAGAAATTGAGTCATTTAATTTATCCCTTAAACTTCAAATTACCGGCTGCCTTTATACAAAAAACAGTCGCGGGCGATCGCGCGAGACGCTAAAACTTTGACTAAACCCGATCGTATAGTTCTGGCAGAATAATTTGCACCCAAGATTCACTATACATTAAAGCATCAAAACTGAGAATTCTCTCACTAGAAAATTAGATCCTCAGCAGGCTCGGCACTCAAAGAAAAAAATGCCTGCCGATGGGCAAAGACTGCCTTTTTTGCCGATTTCCCTGCGATCCCATTTGGAAATCCCCAAGTTTCCCGGCAGTGACTCAGCTCCGGCTTCACATACCGAACTCTACTTTATGAGTATTATTACTTACTTTAATCGCCCCTCGTCGTCGGCATCTACCCCTCTATATATTAAGATTATTAAATAAATATTAAATTAGTTTAAGTAACATAAAAAATTTTAATTTTTGTTATTAAACATTATGATGTTAGTTTATATTGTCAAGGTGGACAGCTTCCCCTATTCTTATAGGATAGGAAGCTTTACACTGCCTTACTAATAAATGTGGGCCTCCCCGTCCAAATTTTTAGATTTCTCAAAGATTTGTAACGGTAATTTCGCTCATCCTCAAAGGAGATTCAAAAATGTCAATTGCCGTGGGAATGATTGAGACAAAAGGTTTTCCCGCTGTGGTGGAAGCTGCCGATGCTATGGTCAAAGCTGCCCGCGTTACCCTCGTGGGCTATGAAAAAATCGGCAGCGCCCGCGTCACCGTAATTGTGCGCGGCAACGTGTCGGAAGTCCAAGCCTCAGTCGCCGCCGGAGTGGAATCCGTCAAGCGGGTGAACGGCGGAGAAGTCGTCTCTACCCACATCATCGCTCGCCCCCACGAAAACCTAGAATACGTTCTGCCGATTCGATATACAGAAGCAGTAGAACAGTTCCGAGGCTACTAAGTTCTTAGCGCACAAAAATTTCGTTAAAAGAAAATTGGTGCGATCGTCAAAAATTAACTGTTTAGTTCCCCAAATATTCAATCAGGAGTAAAACCAATGGCAATTGCAGTTGGCATGATCGAAACCCTAGGCTTCCCCGCAGTGGTAGAAGCCGCTGACGCGATGGTCAAAGCAGCCCGCGTCACCTTGGTAGGCTACGAAAAAATCGGTAGCGCTCGGGTTACGGTCATTGTAAGAGGAGATGTCTCGGAAGTGCAAGCTTCTGTCGCCGCCGGAGTAGAGTCAGTGAAGCGCGTTAACGGCGGACAAGTGATGTCCACCCACATTATCGCCCGCCCTCACGAAAACTTAGAGTACGTGCTGCCGATTCGCTACACCGAAGCTGTAGAACAGTTCCGTGAAGGCGTCAGCGGCATTCGCCCCCTCAACAGATCATAAGATAGGCTCACGGCTGTTAGGGGCGTTTGGTAATTAAAAATTAAAAATTAAAAATCGCGCTGTTTTTGATTTAGCATTTTTAATTTTTAATTGAGGTGGGTATGGGATATTGGTTATTAGTCATTAGTCATTAGTCATGAGTCATTAGTTATTAGTTATGAGTTACTAGACGAATAACTTTAAACGGCGGACAGCGGACTGAGCAAAGCTAATAAAAAAAAGACAAGTGACCCTGTAAAAATGACAGTTACCAATTACCTATTACCTATTACCTAAAATGCAAATGGCCAAAGTTCTCGGCACAGTTGTCAGTACCCAAAAAGAGCCGACACTGAGAGGATCGAAATTTCTACTGCTGCAATTCATCGATGAGGAAGGTTCGCCAGTTCCCGGCTATGAGGTAGCCGCTGACTGTGTGGGCGCAGGTATAGATGAATGGGTTTTAGTAACCCGAGGCAGCGCAGCCCGGATCGCGCCCGGAAGTGAAAACCGTCCGATCGATGCTCTAGTAGTAGGCATTATAGATACTGTCAATGTAGAAAACCGCCTCATTTACAGTAAAAAAGACGACCCGTACCGCTAGTTGACAGTTGGCAGTTGGCAGTTGACAGTTGGCAGTTGGCAGTTGGCAGTTGGCAGTTGGCAGTTGGCAGTTGGCAGTTGGCAGTTGGCAGTTGACAGTTGGCAGTTGGCAGTTGGCAGTTGGCAGTTGGCAGTTGACAGTGAACAGCTAACAGTGAACAGTGAACAGTGAACAACTAACAACTAACAACTAACTAACAACTAACAAAAAAATTTTTTCAGCTTAGGAGAACTTAATTTATGGCAGTCCGCAACGTTGCGGCTCCCCCGACGCCTTGGTCGAAAAACTTGGCTGAGCCCAAAATTCACGACACCGCATTCGTACATTCCTTTTCTAACATTATTGGGGATGTGCATATCGGTTCTAATGTGATGATTGCCCCCGGGACATCTATCCGCGCCGATGAAGGCACTCCTTTTTATATCGGAGAAGGAAGCAACATTCAAGACGGAGTAGTGATTCACGGCCTAGAAAAAGGCCGAGTCACAGGAGACGACGACAAATCCTATTCTGTGTGGGTGGGGAAAAATACTTCCCTCACTCACATGAGTTTAATTCACGGCCCGGCATACGTGGGCGAGAACTGCTTTATTGGCTTTCGCTCTACGGTGTTCAATGCCAGAGTGGGCAACGGCTGCATTGTCATGATGCACGTACTAATTAAAGATGTGGAGATTCCCCCCGGTAAGTACGTACCTTCGGGAGCCATCATCACTAATCAGAAGCAAGCCGATCGCTTGCCTGACGTTCAAGATTCTGACATTCAATTTGCGACCCATGTCATCGGCATCAATGACGCTCTGAGAACGGGTTATCGCTGCGCTGAGAACATCGCCTGTCTAGCACCAATTCGCAACGAGCAAACTAAAAACCCCAATATGACTCAAACCAAATATTCTACCCATGCCGGCACCCAATTGAGTTCAACTCTTGCCGATAGCATCCGCAATTTACTAGCTCAAGGATACAGCGTGGGAGCCGAACACGCCGACGCACGCCGCTTCCGTACCGGTTCTTGGCGTACTTGCGGCCCGATTTCCTCAACCCGTGACTCAGAAGTGATCGCGGCTTTGTCAGCTTGCATGGCAGAGCACCAAGGAGAATACGTCCGCTTGATCGGGATTGACACCAAAGCCAAGCGCCGCGTACTAGAAGAAATCGTCCAAAGACCGGGAGACAATGGCTCTAACGGTTCTAACGGTGCGAAAACTCACCAATCTAACGGTAAAGTTGCACAAGCTTCCAACCACAATAGCGGTTCCGTGTCAAGCGGCAAATTGAGTGCCGAAACAGTGGCTCAGGTTCGCAGCTTGCTAGCTCAAGGCTACAAAGTGGGGACGGAACACGCCGACGCGCGCCGCTTCCGTACCAGTTCTTGGCAAAGCGGGGCTTCCCTGCAAGTGAGAAACGAATCGGAGGCGATCGCCGCTTTGGAAGCTGTGATGAACGAGTACCCGGGCGAGTACGTGCGCTTGATCGGGATTGACCCGAAAGCTAAGCGACGCATAGTTGAAGAAATTATTCAGCGTCCAGACGGCCCAGTTGCTCAATCGGCTAAGCCGGCAGCAACATCAGGATACAAAGCAGCTTCGACTGGTTCGGCCAGCAGCGGCAGTTTGACCGGCAAGACGATCGACCAAATCCGCAACCTGCTTTCCCAAGGCTACAAAATTGGCACGGAACACGCCGACGCGCGCCGTTTCCGCACCGGTTCTTGGAGCAGTTGCGCCCCGATCGCATCCAACCGCGAAGCCGAAGTGATTTCTGCCCTCGAAAGCTGTCTCAAAGAACACAGCGGCGAGTACGTCCGCTTGCTGGGCATCGACTCCAAGGCCAAGCGCCGGGTACTCGAAGAAATTATCCAGCGTCCTTAATTTGCTAGGTAATTAGCTTGTTTCTCCCGTTAAGTCCTCGCGCTGGGCTAATGGGAGAAACCCCAGCGGATTGAAGTTGGATTTGAGATAGTTAAAAAGCTCGATTGACAAATGTTGGTCAAAATCTAGAATCTTCTGAAAGTTTCTATAAAACGTTAAAGCATCAAGCTTCTCAGTATTAGTAAATTATCGTTTCTTAGATTGACATGGTTAAATTTATCAGTCCAAAAAACCCATAATTTAAAGTCGTTTTATCGAAAAAAATAGCTCCTTTCATGGTGAAGTCGAATGTATTTATCGCCACTGCAATTAAGTAGCAACTCTCAGATTTTGATGAGTGGCGATGTAGTTGTGAATGAGGGTGCGGCGATCGCCCCTGGAGTAATCCTGCAAGCAGATCCCGGAAGCCGGATCTCGATCGCCGCCGGTGCCTGTATCGGTATGGGAGTTATCCTTCACGCCCGTGAAGGTACTCTGGAAATCGCGGCGGGCGTTATTCTGGGTGCAGGAGTGCTGGTGGTAGGTGCGGGAACGATCGGGGAAAATGCCTGTATTGGCGCCGCGACGACCCTAATCAATCCTTGTATCGACAAAATGCAAATTATGCCAGCAGGTTCTCTAATGGGAGATACCAGCCGCCAAGTCGCCGCAGAAGAAGCAACCGCAACAGCGCCAACAGCAGCGCCAACAGCAGCGCCAACATCACCAGAACCCCCCGAAGCCACTACGCCACCAGTCGATCGACCGATCGAGCCTTTCGATCCGCCACAACCCGCCCAAACACCGCCTCAAACTGCGCCGGAGACGGCCCCAGACCCGCAGGAATCCACCGCCGCAGAGCCGCCCCAACCAGGGGAAACGCCAACTATTCTGTACGGTCAAGCTCACATCAATCGGCTGTTGGGGACGCTGTTTCCGCACCGGCAAGCTTTTAATCGATCGGAGGAAAACGGCCAAACTCTATCGGGCGGTTCCGGGTAACCGTCAATCGATTTTAGATTTTCGATTTTAGATTTGAGATTGAAGCATTGACCCCACGGATAAATTCGGGGTTCCTTTATGGGATACAGGTTTTTTATTTCTGGACGGATGAATCACGTGGCGGGTATCCTCGATGCTTTCGGTCATTTCGGCAAAAGCCAGCTATGCTAAAGGCAGAAAGATCAAATATAAATAGGTAATCTCATATTATTGGTAGCTCAGCAATTTGTCAGGCTTTGCCGCAGCAATCAGTGTCTTGTAGCTCGTGCAGTCTGTCTTCTCATCTGAGAAACTATAAACTATCAACAAATTTTTATTTTTGGAAGTTTCTAAGGGTAATAGAAGATGGACGGACAAACAGATCGTAACAGTCACGAAGAGCGATCGCAGCGCCAGGAATACTTCAAAGACACTGCTTTGGGTTTGGTATCCACCAAGAGTTTTCCGGCAATTGTGGGGACTGCTGACATGATGCTGAAGTCGGCAGGAGTGATTTTAGTAGGATACGAAAAAATTGGTTCCGGTCACTGTACCGCGATCGTCCGGGGCAGAATTTCGGATGTGCGTTTGGCTGTGGAAGCTGGAGCTCAAACTGCCGAACAGTTCGGGCAGTTTGTTTCTAAGTTGGTGATTGCTAGACCTTTGGCTAATTTGGAAGTGGTTTTGCCGATCGGCTTTCGGCTGACTGAACTTTCGGAAAAAGGCAGTTATTCTCGGCTTAGCAATCAGGCGATCGGTTTGCTCGAAACCCGGGGATTCCCGGCAATGGTGGGTGCTTGCGATGCTATGCTCAAATCCGCAGACGTACACTTGGCAGCTTACGAGAAAATTGGCGCCGGTTTGTGCACGGCAATTATTCGCGGTGCAGTTGCAGATGTAGCAGTAGCCGTAGAGGCCGGGATGTACGAAGCTGAGCGAATTGGCGAGTTGAACGCGGTGATGGTAATTCCGAGGCCTTTGGAAGATTTGGAACAAACTTTGCCCCTGGCGAGTTGCTGGATCGAGCAGCGTAAACCTGTAATGATGCCTGTGTCGGTTAAGGAAAAGGAACAAGAATTGATCGAACTTCCAGATTTGGAGAAATTGAGAGTTTATGTGGAAGAGGAAATCAATCGGTAATTGGTAATTAGGCAACAAAAGTTTGTAGAGACGTACTGCCACAAACACTGAGACGAAGTTTGTCAAAAAAATATAGAGTTTACTCGGTAGGACTGCTGGCAACAATTTATACTGAGTAGCGATCTCAAACTTAATTGGGCGATCGAGCCGATCGCCGCCGCATCAAGAAACACAGAGCACCAAGTAAAACTAGACTTTTGAGAGCAAGTCGATCGGGTAAACAATCGAACTGACTAATAAGTAAATCCAGCCGAGGTGCAGAGCCTTTCAACAGGATTTAACTACTGTTAAAATAAACCAAAAATCCTGTTTACGGTAGATTGCCGGGAATCATTTAAGAGTTACTCTGAGCCCAGGTGGATGCTCTTTCAACAGATTAACGGCTGTGGCACTCAAAACTGACTGCACAGGAATCAACCCCCAGAATCAAGCAATCCTGAAAGTTGACCTATGAACCTCAAACAATTTTACAAGCGCGGTTTGTACAGCGCCAAGAAAGGAAACTATGAAGCGGCACTTGAGGACTTCGATCAGATACTGCAAGTCAATCCCGCCGATGCCAAAGCCTATAACAATCGCGGCTTGGTTTACTATTACATGAAAGACTACCAAAAAGCGATCGCAGACCTCAGCCAAGCCCTAGATATCAATCCTAATTTCTTCGAGGCTTACTTGAATAGAGGCAATGCTTGGCGTCATCTCGGAGAACACGAAAAAGCCATTGACGATCTAAACTGTGCTTTAGCAAATAAGCCTAACAGCCACGCTATCTACAACAACCGGGGACTGGTACTTGCTAATTTAGGAAATTACGAAGAAGCAATAAAAGACTACAATCGAGCTCTATCTATCAATTCCAACAATTATAAAACCTATTACAACCGGGGGCGCGCTTACTACCTTTTGGGAGAAAAAGAGGCAGCAACGGAAAACTTTAACGAAACGCTGCGGTTGAATCCTAAATATATCAAAGCTTACATAAATCGAGGTCTCTGTTACCACCAACTAGGAGACAATACGCAGGCGATGGCCGATTACAACATTGCACTCGGCATAGATCCACAAAATGTTTATGCCTATTATAACAGAGGTTGCGTTCGCTATAAATTAAAACAAATGCAGTTGGCAATTGAAGACTTTGACAAAGCAGTGGAACTAGATCCGAACTATGTTAAAGCTTATCTCAACCGGGGTTTAGCGCTGTATAAACTTGGAGATGTTGCGGCAGCAAATAAGGATTTTTACCACGTAATGTGCATTAATGCTGAAGCTTATGTATACTACCAAGCCCAGCGGTGCACGCCGGATATTAATTCGTACTTCAAAGAAGCGCCGCAGGTGGAACTTAATAATGCTGTAGAATACTACAACACAACATTAAATACGATGTCAACTTCCTTAAGTTCCGCAGCATTAAACGCGGTCTGGAATCAAGAAGATTTGGACACCAGAGACTCGATTATCTGTGAAGGTGAATTTATTAATGATTGATTTAGTCAGTAGTCATTAGTCAGTAGTCATTAGTCATTAGAATTATTGCATAAATCATTGAGGGAGAGGGAAACTGCTGATTCAACGCAGAGGCATTTAAAGATACTTGGTGAATGTATA
>NZ_JAUBPT010000006.1:26012-98517 GCF_036700905.1 Microcoleus sp. S13_C3
GCAATCCTTGCAGGAGTCGTAAATTTTTTACCCCACCCCAACCCTCCCCTTATCAAGGGGAGGGAGTAAGAAATTCATAAATGACTTAGGATGGCTATAGCAATCCTTGCAGGAGTCGTAAATTTTTTACCCCACCCCAACCCTCCCCTTATCAAGGGGAGGGAGTAAGAAATTCACAAATGATGCGAGGATTGCTATATGCAATTCAAGTCTAATGAGTCAGCAGTCATTACTCATTCGTCATTAAGTAGGTCATCCCAAAAAAACAATACCTCAGAAACCCGGTTTCTGCGTATATTTATCGTGAGTCGTCGCAAAATCTTCTAGAAACCGGGTTTCTCGCCCCCTGCGTAAGCCACGATCGAGAGATTTTTAAAGCGGATTGGGTAACACTTAACAATTAAAGTCCTTACTGCCAAAAAAACAGCAAGGACTTTAATGATTTATTCCTGAGTTTTAAGGACGAACATCCTTAACTACACACGTTAAATACTTGCCATCACTTCACGCGCTGCAGCCAAAGTTCGATCGATATCTTCGTCAGTATGAGCCAAAGAAGTAAATCCCGCCTCAAACTGCGAAGGAGCAAGATAAATCCCGTGCTCCAACATTCCCCGGTGAAAGCGGCTGAACTTCGTCAAATCCGACTTCTTCGCATCCTCATAATTGTGAACCGGGCCAGCCGCAAAAAACAAGCCAAACATCCCGCTAATTTGCCCGCCCCAAACCGCGTGTCCCGCTTCCTTAGCAATTTTTAGCAATCCGTCAGACAGTTTTTTAGTAATCTTATCCAACTGTTCGTAAGTGCCGGGTTTTTGTAGCAATTCCAAAGTCTTAATCCCAGCAGTCATCGCCAAAGGATTTCCCGAAAGCGTACCCGCTTGATACATCGGCCCAGCAGGAGCCACCATCCCCATAATATCCCGCCTTCCCCCGTAAGCACCCACCGGCAAACCGCCACCGATAACTTTACCCAAAGTAGTCAAATCCGGCGTGACACCGAATCTTTCCTGAGCTCCGCCGTAGGCGATGCGGAAACCAGTCATTACTTCATCAAAAACCAACAAAGCACCGTTATCTTTAGTAATTTCCCGCAAACCTTCGAGAAAACCTGCATCCGGGGTAATAAAACCGGCATTCCCCACCACTGGTTCCAGAATTACGCCTGCTATCTCGCCGGGATTTTCGGCAAATAAAGCTTTGACTGCTTCTAAGTCATTGTAGGGAGCGTTGAGGGTATTGGCAGTAGTGGATTTCGGGACGCCCGGAGAGTCGGGAAGGCCCAGAGTTGCGACGCCGGAACCGGCTTTTACCAAAAACATATCGGCGTGCCCGTGATAGCAGCCTTCAAATTTAATCAGTTTATCGCGTCCGGTGAAAGCTCGCATCAGCCGCAAAACGGCCATACAGGCTTCGGTACCAGAGTTGACAAATCGCACCATTTCAATGCTGGGAACGGCATCGATGACCATTTCGGCGAGTACGTTTTCCAACAGGGATGGTGCGCCGAAACTCGTACCTTTTTCTAAAGATTCGTGGAGGGCTTTGATGACTTCCGGGTGGGCGTGGCCACAGATGGCTGGGCCCCAAGTGCCTACATAGTCAATGTATTGGTTTTCGTCAACATCCCAAATGTAGGCTCCTTTCACCCTGTCAAAGACGATGGGCTGTCCGCCTACGGATTTGAAGGCGCGGACGGGGGAACTGACGCCACCGGGCATCAACTTCTGGGCTGCAGCGAAAATTTCTTCTGATTTGGTCGTTTTCAAGGTTGTGGAAACCAATGTTTTCTCCTTAGTGAACGTCTGTTGTTGGTAGAATAATTTTAGAGCCAGTTCAGCATAAAGGTTATGTCTATTCAAGGAAACTATTCTAGTAGATTTTAGGGTACAAACCAATGAGTAGCAATACTAGCTTAGGTTTTTTAGGCTTTGTCGCACTAGCCCCGTGAAGCGAAGCTATCCCGTAGGGAATCGCCCTAAAATGTAATTTTTTGTAAAATAGTTCTTGACAATTTACCCATCCCTTGCTCAATCTTCTCTCTTCCTCTGCGTCCTCTGCGTTCTCTGCGGTTAATAAAAAAAACAATCTCCCACAGGAAAGCGTTAATCTATATTACAAAGTTGAAATAAAATTATGTCTACTACTGATTTATCGAGTTTGAGCCGATCGATCCCAATTGAAAAGATTCGTTACGACGATCGCGGTTTAGTGCCTGCGATCGTCCAAGATTATTTGGACGGTACGGTGTTAATGATGGCCTGGATGAATCGGGAGTCGCTGCAAAAAACGCTCTCTACCGGGCAAACTTGGTTCTGGAGTCGTTCTCGTTCCGAATTGTGGCCCAAAGGCGCGACTTCGGGACACGTTCAAAATGTCAAAGGGCTGCGTTACGACTGCGATAGCGATGCTTTGCTGGTGACAGTCGAACAAGTCGGAGATATTGCTTGTCACACCGGAGAAAGAAGTTGTTTTCACCAAGTTGACGGGGAAATTTCACCGCCGCCAGGGGATATGTTATCTCAATTATTTGCGGTAATTTGCGATCGGCGCGACAATCCTAACGAAAGTTCTTATACTTGCAAATTGTTCGAGGGCGGCGACAACAAGATTCTCAAAAAAATTGGCGAAGAGTCGGCGGAAGTTGTGATGGCTTGCAAAGATGACGATAAAGAGGGGATTGCTGGGGAAGTTGCGGATTTATTTTATCACGCTTTGGTTGCTTTGGCTCACCATCAAGTTGATTTGAGAGCAGTGTACCGCAAATTGGGCGATCGACGAAAATAATCGGTAATTAGGAATAGGGAATTGGTATAGCCTTTTTCACAAAGATGAGGTAAGCTGTTGTGCATTTAAATAGAATGTCAAAAAACACTCTAATTCTTGTGGGGTGGGCGTCTCGCCCGCCCTGAATATGCAATTTAAATGCGTGACAGCTTATTCACGAATTAATTAACACTTCCTCAATCCCCCAATCTCTACTTGTACCTCATATTTTCTCAAACTTCTCTAGGTAAGGGCGGGTTCACCAACAATATTTGCCACTCACAGACAAGAGAAATAAACCCGCCCCGCCCCATGCAGAGGCTATATTTTTCCGACTCTAGAAAGTAAAAGTTGTGCGGAGGACTCCCACTCCTACTGTGTCATTATCCTTAGTTCCTTCAGGATTGAACAGCACAAAAGCACCCGGTGTAATGCTGATATTGTCGTTAACTTTGAAACGATAATAAGCTTCCAAATGATAAGGAGTTGCCTTATTTGCCTGAAAACGAGCACCGCCACTTACTGAATCGCGATCCAAAGGCTGTCCAAACAGAATACCTGCATTATTGCCCTGTGCGAACAAATCTCGGAAATGGAAACCTACCATCCAACTGTTGAAAGTTGTAGAAGCATTGCTTCTTTCAGCATCAGCAATTATCCAACCTCCATAGGTAGAAACAGCAATTTTCGGAGAAAGCCGCCAAGTTGCAGTACCGCCAAACGAATTCATCCTCACGCCACCGCTAACAGGTTCTCTATCTCTTCCCAAAATTGAACCCAAATCTGCATCAGACAATCCTGTGGCAAGAATATTCAATTGGTGGCGGCTGTAAGCGTAATTCAAACCAATGTCAATACTGCTGGTTGGTTTAATAGTTAACTGCGCCGCAGCAACGGTACTACCATTAAATAAACCCGCCCCCAACGGAGTAGCTGGAAAGCCTAAATCGTTGGGCAAAGCAGCATTTACACTGCCGTACAACGCAGTGAGATTTACTTTTTTGGAAACGTTCCAAATAAACCCACCTGCCGATGCCAAGCCACTGCCTGAAGTGCCGCCGGATACGCGCACTACAGGGTTGTAACCTCCAAACCTAGAAATAGATTCTTGCCCTTCTCCCGCAAATGGAGTAATTGCTTGAAAAGCGTCGGAAGTTTCGGC
The DNA here is from genome assembly GCF_036700905.1 of Microcoleus sp. S13_C3. Lineage (NCBI taxonomy): Bacteria > Bacillati > Cyanobacteriota > Cyanophyceae > Oscillatoriales > Microcoleaceae > Microcoleus > Microcoleus sp. S13_C3. The sequence continues at coordinate 29,941 of NZ_JAUBPT010000006.1, forward strand.
TTTCGGGCCGGCAAATAAAGTGATGCTGTTAGAAACTGGAAAGACGTAAAGCAGCTTGTAAAGTTCAACAGCATTGGCGTCTATGCTAGATAGAGTCTGAGGGTTAATTCCGGGAAATTGCGGTTCAAAACTCAGTTTTGCTTGACTGTCGGACAAACCGCTAAATGCCCCTGTTGACAAACCTAGATTAGGCCCGAAGCTGCGAATGTTGTAAGCTTGCAAGCCAGTTATCAGCGTATCTTTGCCTGTAAAACTGGTCAGCAGATTCAATCGCAGTCGGTAGTTTAAGACTGTTTCAGTCTCCCTGCGATTGTTTTTGGTAGTGTCGGCAACGCTAAAAATCGCTTCGCCGCTGAGTTTAGTTGTTGTCGAAAATTGATTGGCTTCTAGTTCGGAGGTACGGGCTTCCAAAGCATCGACTCGGCCGCGCAAAGTGGCTAATTCTGCTGCAAATTCTTCTTGCAATCTTTGCAGTTTGCTTAAGTCTTCCTTGGTTGCTAAGTTGGTTGTACCTGATTTAATTAGCTCAGTAACTTTATCCAAGCAAGCGTTTAAACCGGCGGCAAATTCGTAGCGAGTCATTGCCCGATTGCCTCGGAATGTGCCGTCAGGATATCCCGCTATGCAGCCGTATCTTTCTACTAGAGATTGCAGGGCTTGAAAGGCCCAGTCCGTCGGGCGCACGTCGGAGAGTTGAGATACAGATGTTACTTGTTGTAGTTCGCTGGATTCTGAAGTTTCGCTGTTGGTTGCTGCGGGTTCTAAGGAACTGCTGTTTTCGATTTCAGCTAACTTTTCGGAAGTAGAAGTTTCTGTTGGTACTGGCGCAGATATGCCTGTTTGGGCAATAGCTGGTGCGGCTGGGTTTTGGGCAGGAATAGCAGATGTTTCTGCTGTAAGTGTTTCTGGTTCTGGGTTTGCTGGTTTTTCAGCTAAATTTAAGGAGTTTTCCTGCGGATTTTCTGCGATCGATGCTGCTGTTTGCGATCGATCGCCTTTAGCGCTGTCTTCGGGGATATTCGCGAGTTCGTTGGCTGTTGAGACTGGGCGATCGCCCCTGTTTTCAACTTCCACCGCATCGGCGGGTTTTATTTCATCTATTCCCGGAATTTTGACCGGATTGTCAACACTACTTGTATTCAGGCTGATTTCTGTCTCTAATTCTTTCAATCCTTCAGTACCTAATGTCTGTTTCTCAGGGACGAGAGGCATCGCTGCCAATGGTAGAGAACCGACAAGTAGATACAATAAACCTATTCCGCCAGCACTAAATAGTAGATGTGGTTTCATTACAACTCCTCAAAAAATATATTGTAAAATTGCTCTTACGTTTCGAGAATTATAAATCTATTTGGCATCCACAACCACAAAGTTTTTAATTAATAATTATTATATCTTTTATAAAAAAAAGTAGAATTATATATCACAAAACAAGTATTTAGGCAACTATTTTTTTAACATTCGATCGAGCCTCAGTAAAAAAAGAATAATATATTATTACATAACAGGTATTTAGGCAACTATTTTTTTAACATTCGATCGAGCTTTTGCAAAATAAAAATAGCCGCACCCACACTCAAAGCCAAACCCAACCAAAAATTATCCGCCGCCCATTTACCTCTATCCAAAGCCAAACCGCCCAGCGGCGGCCCGATTAAATAGCCGATCGCCCAACACTGAGAACTAACCGCCAAATACACGCCCCGCAAAGACTCCGGCGCTAAGTCCACCACCAAAGCAGAAGCAAAAGGCGTATAAGCAACAGTCGCCACCGACAAAAAGCTCAAGCCTAAAACAGCTAAAAATAGATTGCCAGTGGCAGCCATTCCCGTCAAGCCGATCGCGATAAATCCCATTCCCCACAGCAGCGCAGAAATCATCAAAGCTTTTGGATGGGAAAACGGCCTCAAAGCTTTAACAACCGGCAGTTGCAAAGCCACAGTTAAAAACGTGCTAAAAGCAAACAAAACGGTAATTGTACCTGTTGAAAAGCCTGTTCTCGTCCCCACAGCGACAAACTTGCTAAAGTACAGCGGCATTGTGGTTTGGATTTGGGAAATATATAATGTGAACAGGGTATTTACTAAAGCATAAACTAGAAGACTGCGATCGCTCAGCGCCACCATCCAGCCATTTTCCCGATTTTTTTTGCCTCTATCCGCTGAATTAACTGGTTTGTAGGTTTCGGCGATCGCGATCGCAACTACTGCAAACAGCACTAAAAACGAGATACCATCAATAATAAAGAGCGATCGATAATTCCCCGTTACTGCAATCAACAAACCGCCCAAAATAATCCCAACTTGCAAACCCAAATTATCAGCCAGCCGCGTCAAAGCAAAAGCCTCCTGTCGCTGTTCGCCCTCAGTTAAATCCGCCACCATCGTCTCCGTTGGAGGCCAATACAAACCCACACCCAAACCCATCAGTAAATTGCCCGCAATTAAGCCAGCGAAATCATTAGTCGCCGCCAGTACAAAAGAAGCCGCCGCCGCTATTATTGTCGCCAGCAATAAAGTTCGGCGCCTTCCCCAAAATTTGGAATCGCAAAAAGAACCGCCCAAAATTCTGCCGAATATTCCCGAAACTGAACCGCTACCCAAACCAATCCCAACAGCAGTAGCAGATAAACCCACGCGATCGACAAAAAATATCGGCGCGTAAAATAAAGTAAAACCGGTGCCGCTTTGGGAGAGGAATCTGCCAGCGGCAAGAATCCAGACTTGAGGGGGGAGACGGGGCAACCAAGAGGATAATTGAAATTTAGGCATATATTATTTATAATAGTCGGCGGTTGAAACCGCGTCTAAACTAATGAACAGTCGGCGGTTGAAACCGCCTCTACACAAACGAAGTCCGCCTTCGCGGACTCAAGAATTAAGCAGGTATTAAAGCAGGATTTGGTATTATGGAGTCAAACCCAAACTTAACCTTACTTGTTCGCGAACTTCGCGACAAAAATTTAATGCTTCGCGCGCTGTATCTTTATCAGCCGAAGCCCCCGGATAGCGATAGGCAACGGAGAAAGCAGTTAACGCTAAAAGTTTTGTGCGAAGCTTATCCCACCCAGGCTCAACGGGCAACAGCAAATCTAACCAAACAGTCAAATTATGCGTTCTGCTGAAAGCAATTACTGCTTCCTGCAAACGCGCTTTTAGATATTTCTCGGCACACTGTTGAGCGTGACAACACGCCGCATCATAATTCGGAGATTTTCGCGCTCGCAATTCCCGCAAAGCTGTAGTAAAATCGCCCTCAGCTTTATCAACCCATTCAAGTGTGAGCGGATTCATAAATCACCTTTCCTTTCTCGATGATTTCCCGCAAAAATAAATCATTCCAAGCTAGACGTTGTTCAATTTCCGAAGGAGTTCGCACTAACAAATCTACAGCAAAGTTTGGCTGAGTTTGATTTAATATTTCCCAAGTTTTACGAAGATTATTACCATCCGAAGATAAAACTACCAACATATCAACGTCCGAATCTTCTGTGGGATTTCCATAGGCGTAAGAGCCGAACAAAATTATTTTTTGCGGTTTGAATTTATTGGCTATTGCCCGACTCAATTCCATGATTGTGTTCATTTCAATCATTTGCTAACATTTTTAATATTTTTCAATTCAACTGTAATAATAACACATGAAATTTCTGGAGTCTCTCCCTCCAATGAGTAATTATCAAGAGATTTTTGACGATCGCCATAAATTTTAAACTGTTGCTGTTGGCTCGCCCGTTGGCGTTAGCGAAGCGATCCGAAAAAAAGCCATCGAAGACGAACACCCGCAAGCTTAACAATTCTTCTCAGTTAGTTACACAAAAGTTACCATTAATTTAAAAATACTTAACACGCTTTTAGGAAAAAGTTAGTTAAACTCTAGAAAAGGCAGAAGAAAATTTTAGAGGGTCTAATTATATGACAGCTATTACAACATCAAGAGTGGAATCAATCAAACCGCGCTGGCAAGCAATTGTCATGGTTGCCCTAATTTTCTGGCTCAGCGTTAGCCTGATTTTGGATCTAGTAATTATGCCCAGTCTCTACGTATCTGGCATGACGACATCTCCCGAGTTTGCAACGGCCGGGAATTTAATGTTCTGGGGATTCAACCGCGTGGAGTTAATCTGTTCCGGCGTGGTGGCAACGGGTTTGATGGTTTTGAGCAATTTAGTCGGTGACTTCGGCAAGCGCAGCCGCACAGCAATCTTATTATCATTGGTACTTCTGGCGATCGCCCTGATTGACACCTACGCCCTGACACCACAAATGAGCGCCTTGGGAATGCACCTAAATCTGTTCGATTCCGCAGCAGAAGTACCCGCCGGCATGAATCTACTGCACCAAGGCTATTTTGCATTGGAAGCGCTGAAGTTGGCTGTCGCCGGTACACTGCTGGGCTGGTGCTACCAAAACCAAGTTTAATCGACAGAAGGCTAAGAGGTTGAGTTGAGAAAAAAAACTCAACCACCAGCGGCGGGGGGCGTGAATTCACGCCCCCCGCTAATTTTTTAAATTTTAACGCGATCGTAAACTAGGCTTGAAATGCACCTGCGTTGTATCTGCGGTTTCCCTATCAATCAAACATTTATCCAATAATATCAAATCTGTTAGCATCGGAATTGTAAAATCCAGTCAACAGTCAAAAATCACTAACGGTGCAACCGGAATTAATAGAATTCATCTCCGTTAATCTGTGTTTATCTGCCCTCATCTGCGGTTAAAAAAAGAAAATTTCTTCACTGCAGATGACAATGGATTGACGCTGATTCACGCAGAGGTCGAGAAGAGAGATATGGAATGATAATTAAATAACTTACAATGCGTGAGGGTTCTTGTGGGATGGGCGTCCCGCCCGTCCAGAAAGGGCGGGCTAAGAGTGCCCAACCCCTACTCCCCACTTTCAAGAGTGTAAATTATTTAATTCGCAATCCTATGAATAATTCCGATGCTAACAAATTTGAGATAACTATATTTGCAAGTTTTCTCACCAGCCCAAAAACGGATACTTGCGAACGACTCCTGTTGTGGAGAGAGCAAAATTTTAGACTCTTGTTCAAACTCCCAGATTCATCTGTAGAGTAAATCTAAAATCTAAAATCTAAAATCTAAAATCGACTGACTGCCCGCCCTACTCGGAGGCTTCCGGTAAATCTGCTTTTGGCCACAGCAAGCGCAAGCCCATCACTGCAAATCCGATCGCCGCTAGCCCCTTTACCAGTCGTTCCGGCAACACCTCTGCCGTGCCCAAGCCAATACCCACGCCGATTAAACTCGCCAGCAGCAGCGCCGACGCCGTACCGAAAAATACAGCCCGCGGCGAGTTACAACTACTGCCCAGGGCGATCGCAGCTAATTGACTTTTGTCTCCCAATTCTGACAAAAACACTGTAATAAAACTGATGCCCAAAAGTTGCCAGTCCATGTTTTTTTAGTTTTTAGTTAGGTATTGTAGAAATCTAGCACTTACCAACAAGGCAGACAGTTAACCCAGCACTTCCCACAGCAGAACCGCCGAAATCGCCAGTAAAATCACTCCGGCTGCTCTCTCCAAAGTTCTCGGAGCAATCCGACTAGCCAGCCACCTTCCCAGCAACACCCCCAGCAAACTGGTTGCTATCAAAGCCGAACCCGCACCCGCAAACACGATCCAAGGATTTCGAGATTCAGCCGTCATCAGCAAAATCGCGAGCTGAGTTTTGTCTCCAATTTCAGCTAAAAAAATAGTTGCAAAAGTCGAAGCAAAAATAGCCCAGTGCTTTGGCTTCAGTTTCTTTTGTTCCTGACAAATATCGGGATTTACAGTCACTGAGAGTTCAGCGGGCTCCGGGGTTAAAGCAGCACAAATCTCAGTAACCTCTTTTATTTGTAGTTGTACCTGTTGTGGCAAATCATAATTGAGGTTTACTGAGTCAGAAGCAGACAAGCTTGGCGGAACAGAATCAAGTTTCACGGGCAATGAGTGCTAAACGCTATTTATTTTTGAATTGTACTTTTGATTCTAACTTTCTCTGTGCCTGCTTTTACCAAACCAGGGTCAATCGATTTTAGATTTTAGATTTTAGATTTTAGATTAAAGAATTGAAGCATTGACTTGCGCGAGATAAATACGTTCGGCAAGTTTTATCGGATACAGGTTTTTTATTTCTCCAGGGATGAATCACGTGGCGGGTATCCTAGATGCTTTCGGTCATCTTTTTCCCCGGAGATTTCAGCCACTGATTCCTGGAACCACTCACCGCACCCAAAAAGGGATACAAGCCCCCAGATTTATCTGTCGAGTCAATCTAAAATCTAAAATCTAAAATCTAAAATCTAAAATTGATTGACTGACGCCTACCAGCCCCCAGATTTATCTGTCGAGTCAATCTAAAATCTAAAATCTAAAATCTAAAATTGATTGACTGACTGGTTCATGTGCCGTAAGTTCGATCGCCCGCATCTCCCAAACCAGGTACAATAAAGCCCTGTTCGTTGACTATTTCGTCGATCGTGGCCGTATAAATAGTCAAACTTGGGTACTCTGTACTCAGCCTCTTCAAAGCCGGAGGAGCAGCCACCACAGAGATAATCCGAATCAAGCTCGGATCAATTCCCCGTGCAGTCAATTCCTGCATAGTCGCTATAATCGTCCCGCCAGTCGCCAGCATCGGCTCGCTAATTATCACCCGCGTTTCCGGGTTAAACTGCGCCGGCAATTTGTTCAAATAACAAGTTGGTTGTAGCGTCTCCTCATTTCTTGCCATGCCGAGGTGGTAAACCGACGCCAGCGGTACAACCGTCTGAATTCCTTCAAGCAGTGCCAAACCCGCCCGCAAAATCGGTACCACAACTAACGGAGCTTCCGGGTTGATAAAAGTCGCCGGACATTCCGCCAAAGGCGTCTGCACTGTGGTTTCCACTGTCGGCAGCCATTCTCGAATCGCCTCGTAAGCCAGCCACCTTCCCAATTCTGTCATCGCAGAACGAAAAAGTACCGAGGGGGTGGCGGCGTCGCGGGCAACAGCCAGCCAGTGTTTAATTAATGGATGCGGAGGAACGTAAACGCGCAGTTGCAGGGACATTAGGAAATTGGGGAGATTGCTAGGTTTGAGGGATTTTATGCGGTGCGATCGATCTTCTTCGAGGGCTTCGCCAACCGGCGATCGATCGCTCTGTGCAACTTATCACATCCTTGAGGGCGCATACAAGCCAGAGATTGAGTTAGAACCCATTCGCCGATCGACCTCCATCAGCTTATTGAAATATTTTTCCAATAGTATTGACATTAATTAGCAACAAGGCTATAGTAATTTTTAGTGTTCTCCTCTCAAAGGATCGGCAGACGGGGGCAGTCGGCAATGGTAGACTGTTCCCGCATTTTTTTGGGAAGCAGGGGCATTGAGCGTTGGGCATCGGCCAAACAGGGCATCGGCCAAACAGGGCATCGGCCAAACAGGGCATCGGGCATTGCCGAACTTCAGTCTTCTTGACATCCGTTACATCCGCTACATAATCCGTTGCCGAACTTCTTGCTTCTGGAGCGATCGACTGTAAAATCATAGAAATATTAAGATTTTTAACCGAATGTCAGCTCCTACCCAATCCCAGTTATTTTCTCCCAACTCCCGCCCTACAGAGCAAGAGTTTGATGTGATTGTCATCGGTTCCGGCATTGGCGGACTCGTGACTGCCACCCAGCTAGTCGCTAAGAAAGCCAAAGTTTTAGTGCTCGAAAGCTATACAATTCCGGGGGGTAGTGCTGGATATTTCGATCGAGAAGGCTACAGATTCGATGTCGGCGCCTCCATGATATTTGGTTTCGGACAGCGTGGCACCACCAACCTCCTCACCCGCGCCCTGAAAGCAGTCAACGTCACCTTAGAAACCATTCCCGACCCCGTACAGCTTCACTATCACTTACCCAGCGGCTTGGAACTTGAAGTTCCCCAAGCTTATGACAAATACTTGCAAGAATTAACTGACAGGTTCCCTCACGAACGCGAAGGAATCCACAAATTTTACGGCGAATGCTGGAGCGTCTTCAACTGCCTCAACGGGATGGAATTGCTATCCCTAGAAGAACCCGGATATCTCGTCCGAGTCTTTTTTCAGAATCCTTTAGCCTGTTTGGGATTAGTAAAATATCTGCCTCAAAATACTGGCGACATTGCGCGGCGCTACATAAAAGACCCTACTTTGCTGAAATTTATCGACATGGAATGCTACTACTGGTCTGTAGTACCCGCAGACTTGACGCCGATGATTAATGCCGGAATGGTATTTTCCGACAGACATTACGGTGGCATCAATTATCCCAAAGGCGGAGTCGGTCAAATCGCCCAAAAATTAGTCGAAGGATTAGAAAAATGCGGCGGAAAAATTCAATACAAAGCTAAGGCGAAAAAAATTATAACAGAAAACGGCCGCGCTGTCGGAGTCGAGCTAGCAACCGGCGAAGTTTACCGCGCCAAGCGCATAGTTTCTAACGCCACGCGGTGGGATACTTTTGAGAAATTGCTGCCCGCAGAAGAGATGCCCGCTAGCGAAAAGAAATGGCAGCAGCGCTATCAAAAAGCCCCCAGTTTCTTGAGTTTGCATTTGGGAGTGGAAGCAAGCGTAATCCCTGCGGGTAGTGCCTGTCACCACATTTTGTTAGAAGATTGGGACAAAATGGAAGCGGCGGAGGGAACTGTTTTGGTGTCCATTCCGACGGTGCTCGACCCGGATTTAGCTCCTGCAGGATATCACATCGTTCACGCTTTTACTTCGAGTTGGATGGAAGAGTGGGAAGGACTTTCACCGCAGGAATATGAGGATAAAAAGGAAGAGGCCGCAGGGAGAATTATTGAAAGATTAGAAAAGATTTTTCCCGGTTTAGATGCCGGTTTGGATTATATGGAAGTGGGGACAGCGCGTTCTCACCGTCGCTTTTTGGGGCGCGAAGACGGAACTTACGGGCCGATTCCGCGACAGAAGCTAATGGGTTTGCTGGGAATGCCGTTTAATCGAACTTCTATGCCTGGTTTGTATTGTGTGGGTGACAGTACGTTTCCCGGACAGGGTTTAAATGCGGTGGCGTTTTCTGGGTTTGCTTGCGCGCACCGAATAGCGGTTGATTTGGGTTTTTAGTGGTAATGGTAGGGTGCGTCAATCGATTTTAGATTTTAGATTTTAGATTTTAGATTGACTTGCGCGAGATAAATGCGGGGGGCTCTTCTGATTTTCGATTTTTGATTTTGGATTGATTCCACGGATAAATCACGTGGCGGGTACCACCTTTGAAATTCGTGGTCAGATTGTTCGCTTGAAATACGAGAGAAAATGTGAGGGTCCGGGGCAGCCTACAAAAAGACTAAAAACCCGGTTTCTGGGTAGAAACCGGGTTTTTAAACTGAAAATTGGCGTTATCCATTCTTTTAAGGAGTTTACTGGTCGTAGCTGCCGCCGACGCCGATTTGGGTATTGTAGATTTTGGCCTCAGTGATGGTCATATCTTCCATTGATGCGCCGGATACGTCAGCGGTGTTAATGATGGCGGCGGTTAGATTTGCCCGATCGAGGTCTGCGTCATTTAAACTGGCATTAGTCAGGAAAACTTGGGTTAAATTAGCACCCGTCAAGTTAGCACCCGTCAAGTCTGCGCCTTCGAGGTTGGCACTAGATAGGTTGGCGCCTCGTAAATTTGCTTCTCTCAAATCAGCACCAATTAAATGAGCTCCCGTTAAATCTGCTCCTGACAAGTCGCACTGAAAACATTGCCCGGTTGACAATAACTGTTGGACGTGAGCGGGATTTTCAGCGCGAGCCGGGCCTGCCAACAGTAGGGGAGTAATTAAAAAAGTAGCGGCTAATAGATTGCGTTTCATAATCCCTTTTCCTCACAGACTCTGTATTCAAGTTCTTGTCTTGATATCTACAATCTTACCACGGTTGTTTTCGCAAGTTGCGATCTAATTCACACATTGGCTGTGATATCGATTGCCCTCAACAACGCATACATGGTCTCGACCAGCTTGCAAAACATAATTTCGCAAAACTTAACACTGCCGAACTTAATTCAGTGCCTTTTTGTAGTAACCTTTTCTAGGTTAACCCGGATAGCCAACCGATGCGTCTTTCTGAAGATGGAGATGATTCGCAATGCTATGGATGATTTTAGCTGCGATCTTATCGCAAAAAGTTGACAAAAAATACCTGGTTTTTAATAAAAGTGTCACGAGACAGAAAATTTAATTTAAAATAAAGATAAGCTTATAACTTTATAGGTAGAGGAAAAGCAGTCACAGGCCCGATCCCCGGCCCAAGCTCGGCTGCATTTTTAACAATAAATTTTAATTAGGTCTCAGCAGCGCCGTAAAAATCCACCTAGTGCTTGGAAATCAGCACCTTTTTGGAATGTCGCAGAATCAACGCGATCGCAAAACTCAATTAAATATGCTCAAAAACGATTCCTCCAAGTATCTGCCAACCTTAGCTCAAGTAATAGACCGCTACCCCTTGACAGTTGCGCCCGATACCCCACTAGCAGAAGTAATTACCCTGATGGGCCAACGGCGCCCAAGTTGCTCTCTAAACGCAGCCATTCCACCAACCGATATCTATCAGCAACTAACAGAAATCGCAAATCCCCCCACATCAAGCTCGTGCAGAGACGCGACAGGTATCTGCGTCTTTGTCGTGGAAAAATCACTCTTAAAATTATCCTCGCCCTCTGCTCCACATTCTCAATTGCAAGGAATCTTCACCGAAAGGGATCTTGTCGATTTGATTGCTTCGGGCAAAAACTTAAAAGGTGTCACCATCGCAGAAGTGATGAGGCAGCCGGCAGCAACTCTGACAAAATCCGAGACTCAAGACATTTTCAGCGCCATAATTCTCCTGGGGCAACGAAGAATTAAGCACTTGCCAATATTGGATAGTGAAGGTCAACTCTTAGGAGTAATTACGCCGGAAAGCATTCGCCAAGCTATGCTGAAACCGGCAAATATCTTAAAAATGCGCCGCGTGAAAGAAGTAATGACCGCACAAGTCATTCAAGCACCTCGCTCCGCGTCAGTTAGGAGTTTAGCTGAGTTGATGGCCCAGCACCGCGTTAGCTGCGTAGTAATTACAGAATCAACAGAATTATCGATGGATTTACCGTTCCCAATTCCAGTAGGTATAGTCACAGAACGAGATATTGTCGAATTTCAAGCTTTAGATATAGATTTGTCGCAAACGATCGCCCAAACTGTGATGAGTACCCCCTTATTTAGTCTCAAGCAAGAAGACTCGCTGTGGGTAGCTCATCAGGAAATGCACCAGCGCTTAGTCCGCAGGTTGGTAGTAACGGGGGAACAGGGAGAACTCCTGGGAATAGTTACTCAAACCAACATACTGCGCGTACTTGACCCGATGGAAATGTCCGGGGCGATAGATATTCTGCACGATTCAGTGGCAGAAAGGACTAGGGAATTGGAAAAAGCGATCGCATCCCTTAGCCTGACTAACGCCAGATTAGAAAGCGAAATTGCTACCCGCGTTAGGGCCGAGGCCAGACTCCACCTTTTAGAATCTGCTGTAGTGAACGCTAACGACGCAATCGTGATTATGGATGCCGGAGACAGCGATATCTCCGACCCCACCATCATCTATGCCAACGAAGCTTTTACCCAAATGACGGGCTACCTACCCGAAGAAATCATCGGACAAACCCCCAGTTGCTTGCGCGGCCCCGAAAGCGACCCCACCCAAGTCGATAAAATTCGCCGTGCTTTCTCTCGCCGAGAACCCCTACGCCTAGAATTGATCAACTACCGCAAAGACGGTTCAACTTATTGGGTGGAACTCAACAGCGTACCCATTGCCGACACCTCCGGGAACGTGACCCACTGGGTGTCGGTGCAGCGGGATATTAGCGATCGCAAGCGCATGGAACAAGCATTTTTTGAAGAAAAAGAACTCGCTCATGTTACTCTACAATCGATCGGCGATGCCGTAATCGCTACTGACGCCGACGGCTGCATTTCCACCCTGAATCCCGTTGCCGAAACACTTACGGGTTGGTCTACATTGGAAGCTAAAGGTTTGCCCCTCGCCAGCGTGCTGAGAATAGTTGACGAAACTACCAGGCTGCCGATCGAAAATATCGCCGAAATTGCTTTGTCCGAAGGTCGGATTGTTGACCAAGGGCGCAACAATTTGCTGATTGCCCACAACAACACCGAATTTGCGATCGACCACTGCGTCGCCCCCATCCACGCTAGCAGCGGCGAAATTGTCGGGGCCGTCGTTGTGTTCCGAGATGTCACCCAAGTGCGAACTCAAGCGCGGCAACTCACTTGGCAGGCAACTCATGACCCCCTGACGCAATTAGTCAACCGCCGGGAATTTGAGTACCAGCTAGAGCACGCCCTACACGGCGCTCAAGGTTACGGGCAAGAACACGTCATGCTTTACCTGGATCTCGATCGCTTCAAAATAGTTAACGACACCTCCGGTCATGCTGCTGGGGACGAACTGCTGCGCCAAGTCAGCCAGCTATTTAAAAGCAATATCCACAAAACCGATATTTTGGCGCGTCTCGGCGGCGATGAATTTGCCGTACTCCTGTATCATCGTCCCGTCGAACGAGGATTGAATATTGCTGAAACGCTGCTGCGAAGCATTCAGGGATTCCGCTTTGCGTGGCAGGACAAAACTTTTTCGATCGGCGTCAGTATCGGTTTGGTAGCAATCAATCCCAAAACAGTCTCGACATCTGCGATTTTGAGCGCGGCCGATATGGCCTGCTACGCTGCTAAAAATAAAGGTCGCAACCGGGTACAGGTTTATCAAGCAGGCGATCGAGAATTAATCAAACAGCACGGCGAAACCGAGTGGGTGGTGCAAATTAATCAAGCATTAGAAGAGAATCGCTTTTGCTTGTACTCTCAGCCGATCGTACCTTTGCTCAATTCTCCAACCACCGGAACCCACTGCGAAATCCTCCTGCGCCTCCGGTTGGAAACTGGTGAGTTGGTGTCGCCGATGGCGTTTATTCCGGCGGCAGAACGCTACAACTTGATGCACGCGATCGACCGCTGGGTAATTCGTACTTTATTTAGCAATTTATCTAAAATTTTCACGGCCAATTTATTAGTCCAAGACCCTGGAGTAGGCAGCGATAAAATAGTTACCTTCCCTGCTTGCTCTCTTTTGTCTAATCCGCAATCCTTATTTGGCAAATATCCCACCATTTATTCAATCAACCTTTCTGGGGACAGCCTCAACGAAGAAAAGTTTATCGAGTTTATTCAAGAACAGTTTTCCATCCATCAAATACCGCCGCAAATAATTTGTTTTGAAATTACCGAAACCGTGGCGATCGGTAATCTCAGCAAGGCAGCCAGCTTGATTTGGAAACTCAAGGAACTAGGCTGCCAGTTTGCCTTGGACGACTTCGGCAGTGGGATGTCTTCCTTTGCTTACCTGAAAAGCTTGCCGGTTGATTATCTCAAAATAGACGGCAATTTTATTAAGAATATTGTCGATAATCCTATTGATGTTGCAATGGTGGAAGCTATTACCAAAATCGCTCACGTCATGGGAATTAAAACTATTGCCGAGTATGTTGAAAATCAAAAAATTATGGATAAACTAAATGAACTTGGGGTAGATTACGCTCAAGGTTATCATTTGGGCAAGCCTCAACCTTGTAACTTCACATCTCCGATTTTAGAGGAATTATTGGGGGAGTTTCCTGTTAATTCTTTGGCTTTTGAGGCTAAGCTGGTTTCTTGAAGAGGGACCTTGGGCAACCAGCAAGCAATGGGATTTAACGGATTTAAGGGAGGGATGTTGAGGGAACAAGAAAAAGGGATCGGAATGATTTAACCGCAGAGACCGCAGAGGGCGCAGAGGAAGAGAAGAGAGAGATGAATAATTCTGATACTAACGCATTTTATAGACCAATCCTTGCAGGACTCGTGATTTGTTTACCCCATCCCAACGGAAGCATCTCATATTTGTAAAAATACTTCTTCTGGCTCCTTCCTTCTTCTGGCTCCTTCCTCCTTCCTCTTTCCTTCTTCCTCTTTCCTTCTTCCTCTTTCCTTCTGCCTCCTGCCTCAAAACTCCTGCCTCAAAACTCCAATTTCTAGCGGAGGCTGCTTTCATTGAGATGCTCCCCATCCCAACCCTCCCCGAACCCCCTGGGAGTCCGTAAGAAATTCACAAATGATGCGAGGATTGCTCTATCAGATTAATTTTCCCCATTCCCCCTTTTCCATTACCCATTACCTTCTACAGTAGTTTCCGCTGCTTCAATGTACTGACTGTCTAAGAGAAAAGCACCTTTTTCAAAGCGAATTCCCCAATAATTGCCGGGACGGCGATCGATCACAACGCCTTCAGCGCCGATCGCAATTAAATTCGCAGGCCGCAGCATCGGCATCGGTTCGGCAGTTTTGACGTAAGGTGGCATAGCCACAACTCGGACTTTTTGACCGATTGTAAATTCTTTTTCCATGAATTCTATTCCCTAAAAAACACGCTCATCAATGAATTTTAACAATAAATGTTTCTGTTTGATGGATTGATGAGGGATGATAATAAAATGGAGAAGTATGAAGCGTAATTAAGGGAATAATCGGCCAAATTATTGATATTTTAGGCTGCCATCTTCGTTATATTCAAGTTCATAATATTTTCCCCCTAACCCTAAGTCATAAACACATCGTTGGTAGTTTTTGGCTCCCATATCGAAAGGGTTAGTCCTGTTCAATCTTGCCCATTCAGCTATCTTTAGCTGGTTAGTTACCCCTGAAGCATCGGCTACTGTTTTGACAATCCAATCAAACATTTTTTTCCTCTAAGCTGTATCTCACTCTACCTCTCTATATTAGCTATATATTCACCTATAGGCAATCAAACATTTTTTTCCTCTAAGCTGTATCTCACCCCTAACTTGGACGATCGCCCGTAACACCCCTGACCGATCGCGCTACAATTGTCTATTGGGATGAAAACGGCCGATCTAAAAGTAGGGGATAGTTGTTATGGCTACAAGTCGTCGCATTGAGCGCGTAGCTTCAATGATTAAGCGGGAAGTCAGCCTGATGTTGCTCAACGGCATTAAGGACGATCGGGTAGGTGCCGGTATGGTTAGCGTTACCGATGTAATTGTTTCGGGAGACCTTCAGCATACAAAAATCTTTGTCAGCATTTACGGTACTGATGAGGCAAAGGCCGAGACTATGGAAGGTTTGAAATCGGCAACTAGCTATGTCCGCAACCAGTTAGGCCAACGGGTGCAACTGCGCCGGACACCGGAAGTAGTATTTCTCGAAGACCGTTCCCTGGAACGCGGCGATAAAATGTTGATACTGCTGAATCAGCTTTCTGCCGATCGCAAACCGGATCTTCTAGATGGGGAGGAAGAATTCGCCGACGATGAAATTCCCGATTGAAGCGAGAAGGAAGAAGGAAGAGGGAAGAAGGAAGAGGGGAAGAGAAGGAGATAGGGAAAATTCCCAATGCCCAATGCCCGATTCCCAATGCCCAATGCCCGATGCCCGATGCCCAAATCTAAAATCTAAAATCTAAAATCTAAAATCGAATGATTGACAATCTTTCCTTGCCCGAACTGGTGGCCCAGATGTTCGTGGTGCGCGCTTCTGGCTGCTTGTTCGACCACCAAATTCGCTATCGGGAATGGGAACCAACTGCTAGCAAACTCCGCTATTATCTGGAAAATTTGGGCGTCGGTGGGGTGATTTTGGTGGGGGGAAGTGCTGCGGAGTTGGCACTTCGATCGCACCAATTGCAGTCTTGGGCTAAGTTTCCGCTGTTGCTGGCGGCGGATATTGAGGAAGGTGTCGGCCAGCGGTTCGCGGGGGCAACTTGGTTCGGGCCGCCGATGGCGATTGCCGAAGTGGCGCGGCACGATGCAGGTAAAGCCGATCGATATGCTGAACAAATGGGCGCTGTCACTGCGATCGAAGCTAGGGCGATCGGTCTAAATTGGATTCTCGCACCAGTGGTTGATGTTAACAACAATCCCGACAATCCTGTGATTAACGTCCGCGCTTTTGGCGAGACACCGGAAATTGTCGGGAAATTAGCCGCTGCTTTTATTCGCGGCGCAGGCCAACACCCGCTTTTGACTACAGCTAAGCATTTTCCCGGTCACGGCGACACGGCGGTTGATTCTCACTTGGAATTGCCGGTTTTGCCACATTCGCCAGCGAGATTAGCCCTGGTTGAGTTGCCTCCTTTTGTTGAGGCGATGGCTGCTGGGGTCGATGCTGTGATGAGTGCTCACTTGCTGATTCCGGCTTGGGATGCCGAGTTTCCTGCTACTCTTTCTCGCAAAATTTTGATCGGGAAGCTGCGAGAAGAGTTGGGATTTGAAGGTTTGATTGTGACGGATGCTTTGGTGATGGGTGCGATCGCCAATAAGTACGGCGCTAATGAAGCTGCTGTTTTGGCTGCTGAGGCTGGTGCTGATGTTTTGCTGATGCCGCTTGACCCGGAAGGGGCGATTCTGGCTGTCTCCGAAGCTGTCACTCAAGGGCGGATTTGCCTATCACAAATCAAGGAATCTGTCAAGCGAATTTGGAAAGCGAAAATAAAGGTGGGTTTGCCGATTTCTGACCCCCCCCAACCCCCAGGGCTGTTTCATTCTCACCAAAAACATGAATTTTGTAGGGGTAGTGCCCCCGTGCCTACCCCCGACCTAGAGGATTCGATCGGCAGATCAGACCAAGAGGGCCGGCACGGGGGCACGGCCCCTACCGAGAATGAAACAGCCCTGCCCCAACCCCCCCTTGCTAAGGGGGGGAGCAAGAATTTAGAATCGATCGAGTCGATCGACTTAAGTTTGCTGGCAACTCCTGATGCCAGGGCAACTGCTGCCGATATTTTGCGAGATTCTTTGAAATTTGGCGGCAATCTACCTTTGCAGGTTGCAAAACCAGCAGAAAACCAGGTTTTGCGGAATTTGATTGTTGTAGATGATGTTTTGGGGTGCGAGTTTTTGGGCAACCACACTCCGGCGATCGCCCTTCCCGAACAGTTTGGTTACGAATTGCAACTGATTGACGATCGCACAGGGGCGATCGCTGATAATACAGGTGCAGAGCATTTTTATCCGACACTCCTGCAAATTTTCATTCGCGGCAATTGCTTCCGAGGCAGTGCTGGTTTGACCCAAGCAGCTCAAGATTGGTTTAAGAAATTATTAAAAACGGGAGAACTGCAAGCTGTGTTAATTTACGGCAGTCCCTACGTTTTAGAGCAATTTTTGCCACACTTGCCTCCGAGTATTCCTTATGTATTTTGTTTTGGGCAGATGCCGGCAGCGCAATCTCTCGTTCTAGAAGTGCTATTCGGCATTGACGCCACTGGTAAGGCTTGAGTTGCCGCACTTCTGAATCTTTCCTTTGTTGCTTGCTGCGTTAGGAGTTAAATTCATCAACCCGGTTTCTCGCGAGAAATTCTGCCTTTGGTGGCGAAGTATCCAGAAACCGGGAATTGGACGGCGGTTCCTAAGTTCTGAATACAGCTTTCCAGCAGATCCGCCTGCTTGTGGGAAAAATGTGCTGCTTCTCCACATCCTAAGACAGATCTCATCACTTAGTGATAATTCGTATAATTTATTTTTATTTGCGACAGTGAATTGTATAGCTGTATACGGACAAAATTTAACTTCCATATTCGTAAGTTTGGACTATATTATTACCAGGGCCATAAAATTTTTTAGTAAAACATTGAGGGCGCATTATGATTCACTCCACTATTCCCCAAATCCAATACTCTTTAGATGTGATCCAAGATGAAGCGCGTCACCTCGTCCACGAGGGCGTACTCAGCCGCCAACAGCCTATCTACACGCTGTGCCAATTCATCCCGCCCCGGGAATGGGCTTGTGTAGAGTGCGAATTAGAAAAATGCGACTTCTTGCTGCGCGATCGCATCGCCGACCTGATCGGTTCTGAAAAATGGGACAATGACTAAAGTTTTGTTCTGTTAAATTAAGTTGGCAAGTAAACTCCGGCTGTGTTAAAGACTCTTGATTCTTTAATACTGGGAATTTTCGGCGCGCAAATTTTCCAACTCTGCCCTTAGCGCTGCCATCTGTGCAGTTAATTCTTGAATCTCTAGCTTTACGTTAGGCTGTACAACCGACTCGGGAGGAGCATCAGTCGCTGCATCTGATTGCTTGGGCGAGACAGATTCACTGTCTGCATTCTCCCGATCGCCCGGTTGAGAAAAAATAGTATCTACAAAATTCCGGGCTTCTCGCTCGGTCATTTCTCCTTTTTCCAGCAGATCATCGGCTAGCTGGCCAAAATCTGACTTCAGTTTGTCAAGATTTTCTTCTCGCTTCAGAGGATCTTGCAATGTCTCAATTAAAAAGGAAGTTGCACCTAAAGTTAGGTGAAATCCTGTTTGCAGCATTTGAGGCAGGTTGTCGGGATTCATCTAAAAATGCCGCTAGAATAGAACGTTTTTCTGAGTTTTTGGTTCGCTAGTTGCTCCCAAGTCGGGGCGTAAAGCCGCTTCTTACCGGGAAGATGCTGGCGTTGTGCGTCGCGATCGCCCCGATTCAGGAAAGATCAGCTTGGTGGGGGGACGTTTTGCCGTTGTGCCAATACTAATCGTATCATTACTTCGGAAATTGATAAATGTCAACTGTAAATTTTTGTAACTACGAATCGAGACTTTCCCACAGGAAGGCTCAGTCTATTTTAGATTTTAGATTTTAGATTTTAGATTGAAGAGGACTTAGGCACTGCGACTAAAAAAACCCCGGTGGCTGATTCAATACGGTTCAGATAAGACTGATCCCCCCTAGCCAAGAGGGCGGGCACTCTTGGCACCGCCCCTACGAAGGGGGGGACAAGAAGTTGTTCAAAGTCCCCCAACAATCAGGGGGATTTAGGGGGATATCGCCCGGAATTAACAGTGTTAACCCAAGCGTATTGCGGTGGCTGATTACCCGTGCGTAAGTCCTGTTCAAGCCCGTTAAGGATAAAGCGCTTCACCGGTGGAAGGGTCAAATATAAATAGTCGCTCGAAGTCAAGCTGTACCGTCAGCCGATCGCCCGATCGCAAGCGAACACTCGCAGGTATTTGTAACTGTACAGTAGTTTCAGCGCTTAGCAAAGGCAAACTCGCCCGAATTAAAGTTTCTCGCCCCAGAGGTTCCACTACTTTTACCTCTACATCAAGGGGGACTTTTTCTAAAGCCCAAACATCGGTTTTCAAATCATCATTTTCTACTGTTTTTGGCGTCAATATTTCTATATTTTCTGGACGGATGCCCAAATCAAATCCTTGTCCTTCTCTCGCCTGCAATTTTTTCTGAATCGAGGGCGGACAGGCTAAAGCTTGCTCTCCTATTTGAAAGGATTCGTTAGTATAAATGGCCGGCAAAATGTTCATGGCGGGATTGCCTAAAAATGTGGCAACCATGCGGTTAGCTGGTTTCGCATAAATGCTTTGCGGTTCTCCAATTTGTTGAATTTTTCCCCCATTTAAGACTACAATCTTATCAGCTAAAGTCATCGCTTCCACTTGGTCGTGGGTGACGTAAATTGTGGTAATTCCCAGCCGTTGATGCAGTTGTTTGAGCTCTGCTCTAGTGTCATCTCGCAGTTGAGCATCGAGGTTAGAAAGCGGTTCATCTAAAAGGAATACTTTCGGTTCGCGGGCGATCGCCCTTCCGAGTGCTACCCGCTGCTGCTGTCCACCTGATAGCTGTTTGGGCTTGCGCTTGAGGAGGTGGTCGATCGAGAGCGATCGGGCTACTGTTTCGACTCGTTCTTGAATTTTAGTCGGGTCAACATTCCGCATCCGCAATCCAAATGCCAAGTTTTCTGCGACAGTCATGTGCGGATAAAGCGCGTAATTTTGAAACACCATTGCTACATCCCGCTGTCTCGCCGGAATGTTGTTAACTAAATTATCTCCGATGTAAAGATTACCGGAAGTGGCGGTTTCTAAACCTGCAATTGTCCGCATAATTGTCGATTTCCCGCAGCCGGAGGGCCCGACTAATACCCAAAATTCCCCGTCCGGGATTTTGAAGCTGATGTTTTCGATCGCGGTGACGTTTTGGTAGCGTCGGGTAATATTTTCTAAGCGAACATTTGCCATTTTGTGACTGTAATTGGTAATTGATAATTAGTGATGTTTACCTTCAGTCTTCAAGGTTCAGAAAACTGTTCCAATTCTAAAACTGTGCGGTCTAATTCTTCAACTATAGGCGTTAACTCAGCTTTGCGGAATGCTTCTACTAAAGAACGATAATAGCTGGTAAAAGTATAGTCATTTATTGCATGACATGGGAGGCGCTAAGCCCCTCCCCTTTCACTTTTACTTTGAGCGGATTAACCCGCGCAAGGCTCGAACTACGCAGCTCTCTATCCCATCGCTGAAAGCATTTGGGATTGCTTTTCTGAGGATATTGTAAGACCCGTTGACATCAGAGTTAATTAATTGACCCACTGCTGTCTTGTACAAACCTCTCTTGATTCGCTTACCGCTAAATGCGACATCATCAGCGCCAGTATACCCGTACACAGGAATCGGATCTAGATTCAAGAAACTTGACTTAGATGTGTAAGATTCTTCTTGCACAATTACCTTGATTCCAACCAATCGAGCTTTGTATTCCAACATCTCAATTAATCGAGCGTGAGGAATACTGACAAAGTTTTGATTGGTTTGCTTGCCTAAGTTAATCTCATTTTTCCATTGTGCATTATTGCCAATTACTAGCGCTCCAACTTGCTGGGCAACCAAAATATCGACTATTAACCGACTGGTATGATGTAAGTAATTATCGATTTTTTGGTGGCGACAGCGAGTTAAGCGTTGAATACGGGGTGAAGTTTTACGAACTCTTTTTAACTGAGATTGCAACTCGGCTTTGCGCTTGTTGTAGAACTGGTTAATCGATTTTAACGGTCGCCCGTTAATCAGGAGAGGGACAAAACCCGGCTGATTTGAAGTTAACGCCACTAAATTATTCAGTCCTAAATCTATACTAGCTACGAATTTGTCGTCGCTGACGGTGGACTCCGGTTCATCATAAATTACCTCAATTACATAAGAATCGCATTTGGGAACCAGTCTAACTTGGCAAATTTGAGCGGGATTTACTTTGGTCTTTATCAAGATTTTCGTACCCGACAGCTTGATAATTCCTTTCTTCAATTGCTTGCTGCTAATCGCCTGAATCGTATAGATAAGAATATTACGACCCTTGGTCTTATCCTTATATTTCGGTAGCTTGGGACGACCATTGAATGTAGAGGAATCAAATTTGTAAGCTTTGACTGCTTCAAAAAACGATTTCCAATTCTTGTCCAATACCATCAAGATTTGTTGACTAACCTTGGCGGGCAAAGCCTTGTATGTTTGATGAGATTTCATCAAACGGTTTATCTCGTTGTAGTTGATGTAACCCCATCCATAAGTGAAGCTCTGACGAATGACGTAGTTGGCGGCATTGTAGAGATTCTTGGATTTAAAAGCTAATTCATCAATTTGGGCGAAACGATGCTCTGTAGATTTAATGATGTGCCTCTCTGCTAGTTGCATTTAAGCTTTCCATCCTTTAATTTACCTGTCTTTTACTCGACAACCGTGATAATATAATATTACTATTGTTTATAGTTGCTTACGAACTTAATGAAGTTTTACAATACCAGAGAGAACCCTCTTTGCCGCCTTTGAAGCGTTCCCAAACAGTATCTCCTAATTGACGGGAATCTTTCAGGATCGATCGAGCATTATAAAGTTTATCAGCAGCCGAGACTAATCTGACCGAGGCAGAAGCTGTAGAAATGCGATCGATATAAGCTTGTTTTCGCTGACGCCAAGGCGGTTTCGGCGTCTCGTCACTGTCTGTACAGCCGTCTACAATCGCTGTAACCGAAAGCATCCAGGATACCCGCCACGTGATTCATCCGTCCAGAAATAAAAAACCTGTATCTGATGAAACTTGCCCCCCGAATTTATCGGTGGGGTCAATTCTTCAATCTAAAATCTAAAATCTAAAATCTAAAATCGATTGACGGTATCGCCAAAGCGGCGGCGGATGGCTTCGCGGGTGGTGGCGCAGCCTTGATCTTCGATCGCATCATGAAGCAAACCTGCGATCGTCTCATCTTCATTTGCCCCATATTCTAAAGCTATACTAGCAGTGCCCAACAAATGGGCAATGTAGGGAACGCCGGAACCTTTGCGAACTTGGGTAGCGTGCAATTCGGCCGCATAGGTGAGGGCTTCTGAAAAACGGTTTGAGAGAATCATGAAAGTCACCTTTCTGAATTGCTATGATATATAAATTGTCCGGCTAAGTTGAAAAGACAAAATCTACCAAGTTCAATAAGATCGTAAAGATGCGATCGAGAGCGATCGCTTGTAAACTTATAATCGTTAAACAGAGGTTGCGACCATGACAGCTACTATAATTATACCAAAAAGTGCCGACCAAAACTCAGAGCCAGAATTACCGCCAAAATCAGAAAATATAGCAGAAATTCCGCCAGAATCTGAGCCTAAGAAAGTCATATCTCTTGAAGATTTTTTAGTCAGACCTGCTGATAGAATGGAATGGGTTGACGGCAACTTAGTGGAGAAAACAGGAATGACATTCAAGCATGGTCTCGCTCAATCTAAATTATCTACATCCTGGAGAAATTACAAAAATTCCAGCGGACAGGGAGGAGAAGTTCTTACAGAAGTCCTTTGCCGGACTAGCAAGCAGGGTCGCCGTCCCGATGTTGCTTACATTACTCCTGAACTGCTGCCACAATCAGGCAATTTTACAGCATTTTCCCAAAGTTTTCCTTTGATAGCGGAAGTTGCTTCCCCCGAAGATAGCGGCGAAGAGTTATTTGCAAAAGCTCAAGAATATTTGGAATCGGGATGTTTAGAGGTTTGGTTGCTATTTCCTGAAGCTAGATTAATATTTGTCAATGCAGGGGAACGCTGGCTGTTGTTTAATGCCGATGAAGTTGTTAATACTCAAAGGGTACTTGCAGGTTTTAGCGTAGCCGTCAGTGAATTGTTGGCTTGAGGTATTTGTTAAACTAATTTATTAAAGCCATAAAAAGAGAAACTCACGGTGAGAAACTTTAGCTTAAGACTGGGTTTAATGAGAATGTGGGAACGATCAAATCGAGTTTAAGCTCGACCTACAGGTAACTTTAAAGTATTGATACAATTAACATCTGATTAGGGGACTGCGGCATAGACTGAAAAGGGCTGGATATAAAGGGTAAGCAGATTCATCCCACGACTAAAAGCCCTGGGCTTTCTTTGGGATTTTCTGTAAACGGTAGTCTTCGATGGGAATTGGGTTGAGAGATTGTTGGTGGAGTGCGTGCGATCGCCTTTAAATTTGAGCCAGAACGATCGCCCGATTTACTAAAAATCACAGTCGGCTAACAGATCGCCCGCCGATCGCAGCCTCCGGGCCAGTCCACCAATCAACGGAACATCAACCAACAAGGGCGATTGTTGCACTTCCGTGAACAATAGAAAACCACTGGCAACTTGCTAATACGACTGTTTGTTGGAAGTACAAGATTAATTGTTAGCGTCGGTGTCTAGCCAGGAATTTAAGCGCATTGAAAGCTTTACCAAGGTGGATTGAATATCAAGCTAGCAATTCCTCAAAGTCTATTTTCTAGAGAAGCTACTACCATGTCTCTGCCAAACTCATCCCTGAATCTATTTAAACTTAAGCGCAAACTTTCCCTGCGATCGCTCTTGATTGTCCCGTTTGTACTACAAATCTTCGTAGCAGTTGGATTAACGGGATATATTTCTCTAAGAAATGGACAGAAGGCAGTCAATGAAGTTGCCAGTCAGTTACGACAAGAGATGAGCTATCGCCTCAACCTGCAAGTTCTAAACTATTTGGAAAAACCTTATATTGCTGGACAAGTGATCGTAGCTGCGGCCCAAGAGGGTCAGCTTGATTTAACAGATTTCACCAAACTGGAACGAACTTTGTGGCGGTTAGTCAGCCAAAATACCCTCGAAGACGTGCAAATTGGTTTAGAGGATGGCACGAATATTGCCCTAGATACAACAATCAATGACGGCATCGTTTCTCGCCTCAGTGACAAATCGCGTCTACCTCAACGCCGATTCTACAAACTTGACGATCGAGGTCAACGAGTCGCACTGCTCAAAACTCAGGCAGAGTTTGACCCTCGGACTCGACCCTGGTATCAAGTTGTACAGAAAGCTGGAAAATCAGCCTGGACATCTGTGCCATACGTCAGCAGTTCATATAAATCGGCTACGCTGGCTCTATCCCAGCCGATTTACAATCGCGATGGAACGTTACTAGGCGTGGAAAAAAGCACATTTCGGCTGGACAAGATTCATCGTTTTCTGAGCGAGTTGAAGGTGGGTCAAACGGGACAAACGTTTATCGTAGATCGATCGGGCAATCTGATTGCCAGTTCAACGATCAGTCAGCCTTACATTATGGATCTTAAAAAAGAGGAGTTGCAACAAATTCCTGCCGTCAAGTCTGAAAGTTCTGTAATTCGTGCCACAGCGCAAGCTATCCTCGATCGATTTGGCAACTTCAACGCTATTGCACAGAATCAACAGCTTGATTTTATGCTGGCAAACCAACGGCAGTTCGTGCAGGTTTCCGCCATTCGAGACGAACGAGGTATCGATTGGTTCAGCGTCGTTGTAGTGCCTGAATCAGATTTCATGGCACAAATCAATGCCAATACTCGCACCACAATTTTGCTGTGTCTAGGGGCTTTGGTGGTGACGACTATACTGGGTCTTTTTACTTCGCGTTGGATTACCAAACCGATTTTGCAGCTACAAAAAGCCAGTCAGGCAATTAGTTCGGGACAGTTGGATCAAACACTTCAGGTGCAAGGCATTAGTGAATTAGAATCGCTGGCAGATTCCTTTAATCAGATGGCGGGCCAACTCAAAACCTCCTTTATCGAACTGGAAAGCCGTGTCGAGGAACGCACTGCAGAACTGAAAGAAGCAAAACTTGTAGCCGATGGCGCAAACCAAGCAAAAAGCGAATTTCTCGCCAACATGAGCCACGAACTCCGCACTCCCCTCAACGGTATTTTGGGCTATGCTCAAATCCTCAACCGCAGCAGCGCATTGCCAGGGAAAGAACGTCATGGGGTAGAAATCATTCACCAGTGTGGTTCTCATTTGCTGACGCTGATTAACGATGTGTTGGACTTGTCCAAAATTGAAGCCGGTAAATTAGAACTCGCACCTCAAGCGATTCACTTTCCCTCATTCCTCCAAGGTGTCGCTGAAATCTGCCGCATTCGTGCCGACCAAAAAAACATTGACTTCGTTTACGAGCCCGATCCACATTTGCCAGAAGGGATTTTTGCCGATGAAAAACGGCTGCGTCAGGTGTTACTCAATTTAGTGGGAAATGCGATTAAATTCACCGACAAAGGTTCTGTCACGCTCAAGGTTGGCGTAGTTGAGAATCCTCCCAATCCATCCACTCGCTCTTTCAAATTTCAAGTTGAGGATACGGGCGTAGGAATTGCGCCCAATCATTTGGAGAAAATTTTTCAGGCTTTTGAACAAGTCGGCGATCGCCAGCGCCAAGCCGAGGGCACCGGTTTAGGACTGGCAATTAGCCAAAGAATTGTCCAACTTATGAACGGACAAATCCAAGTTAACAGCCAACCCGGAGTCGGGAGTGAGTTCTTTTTTGAGGTGGAACTGGCGATCGCCACCGATGGGGTACAGCAAAACTCCTTCACAACAGGAAAACAAATTATTGGTTACGAAGGACAACGACGCAGCATACTTGTGGTGGACGATCGTTGGGAAAACCGAGCCGTTCTGGTCAACTTGTTAGAGCCACTAGGATTCCAAGTTAGTGAGGCAGAAAATGGACAAGCAGGATTGGAAAAAATACGACAGTCTCAACCTGACTTAGTGATTACAGACTTGGCAATGCCAGTCATGGATGGCTTTGAACTCCTCAAACAAATTCGCAGTGCAAAGGATTTGGAACACCAGAAGATCGTAGTCTCTTCTGCAACAGTGACACAAGCCTATCGACAGATGAGTTTAGATGCAGGGGGAAATGATTTCCTGGCCAAGCCAGTGGAAGTTAGTGAATTATTTAACCTCTTAGCCACTCATTTGGAATTAAAATGGAAATATGAAATGACAGGCTCCAACGAGTCTGAACCATCCACTCCAACCACTGCATTAGAGAACCCAGAAGGGATGATTATTCCTTCCCATGTAGAGTTAAATACCTTACTAGAATTGGCACAGCAAGGCAACTTAAAACGGCTACGATCGCACACAGAGCATATTGCTCACTCTAACCCTCGCTACGCTGATTTTGCCTCACAAATTCTTCAATTAGCCAAGCAGTTTAAAGCCGAAGAGATTGAAGATTTGCTACAACAACACCTCACAGAGAAGAAAGCCGATGTCTAGTCCTGAATTAATTCTGGTGGTGGATGATACCCCTGCCAACTTAGAAGTGGTTTGTGAAACCTTAAGTGATGCTGGGTACGAAGTAACAACCGCAATCAACGGCGATCGCGCTCTTAAGAGAGTCCAAGCTTATCCTCCCGATCTGATCTTGCTCGATGTTCAAATGCCAGGAATTGACGGCTTTGAAACCTGCAAACGTCTGAAGGCAGATCCCAAAACAGCCAGTATTCCCATCATTTTTATGACCGCTCTCTCCGATGCCGATAGTAAGGTGAAAGGATTTGTCTTGGGTGCTGTGGACTACATCACCAAACCCTTTCAAGAACAGGAGGTGCTAGCACGGGTAAAAACTCATTTGCAGCTACGGCAGTTAACTAAAAATCTCGAACAGCGTGTAGCTGAGAAAACCGCTGATTTAGAAGCAGCACTCACACAACTGCAACAGTCTCAGCTTCATTTAGTCCACACGGAAAAAATGTCTGCTTTGGGCAATTTAGTGGCGGGTGTCGCGCACGAGATTAATAATCCGCTTGGCTTTATTGCTGGCAATCTGAAACCCGCTCAGGATTGTATTAAAGACCTCTTTCAAGTTATCGATCTCTACCAAAAAGAACTCCCTTATCCAAGTGCCACGCTACAGGCATTCCTGGAGGAAATAGACTTGGAATACTTACAAGAGGATTTACCCAAGTTAATTGATTCGATGCAAGAAGGAGTCGATCGCATTCACACAATCAGCACCAGTTTAAGAACTTTCTCGCGTTCTGATTGCGATCGCCCCATTCCTTACAATATCCACGACGGGCTTGACAGCACAATCTTGATTCTCAAGCATCGCCTCAAAGCCAACGAATGTCGCCCGGAAATTGCAGTCATCACAGACTATGGCGATCTGCCATCGGTAGAATGCTTTGCCGGACAGTTGAATCAGGTATTTATGAATGTGCTGGCAAATGCGATCGATGCCCTTGAGGAATCAAATAAAGGACGCAGTTTTGCTCAGATCAAAGCCAACCCCAACCAGATTACTGTCAAAACCCAATTGTCGGAATCTCAGGCACTGATCCGAATTCAGGATAATGGGATTGGCATTACGGATGCGGTGAAGCCAAAAATTTTTGAGCATCTGTTTACCACCAAAGGCGTGGGGCAAGGAACAGGGCTGGGATTGGCGATCGCTCATCAAATCGTAGTCCAGAAACACTCTGGAACTCTAGAAGTCAACTCAACTTTAGGTGAAGGTACAGAGTTTGTGATTTCAATTCCGGTGAGGGCGATCGCTGTAAAAGACATTCAGGCAAGGATCTGCGTTGACGCAGTATAACAAATCGTTGCAGCGGCAGCAGAAACCTGATTAATCGCCTCTTCAAACCCTCCAAACTATTGATATAGTAGTACGCGGTGCAAAAAACGGTAAACCATGACAGCCACAAATCTCATCAATAAATTTGAGTACAAACCCCTATACAAACCAAATCAGTTAATTTGTGGAACGGGGCAAACAGCCATTGTCAGCGGCTGGACAGTAAAAAGTGCGATCCTTTCCAAGGGCTGCGCTAACGGCAAAAAATTACAACCCAACGAGTTTGCTGTCATCGGACAACTATACTCTCCTACTCGCGGCATCAACTTCTTAATTAGAAATTTGCTGTGCAATCCCCACGTCCGCTTTTTAGTAATTCTCAACGCTACCAAAGAAGACCGCAACTCCGGTGCCGCAGCGTGCCTAATCGACTTTTTTCGCAACGGCTTTGAAGCGGGAAAAAGCGATACTGGTAGAGATTGCTGGCTAATTAAATCTTCAATATTTGGCTACATTGATATTGAAATAGCAGCCGAAGCCTTAGAACTATTGCGTCATTCAATAGAATGGAAAGAAGCCCAAAATATAGCAGAAACAGTGACCTTTGTCAAGTCTTTTGCCCAAAAAGAATCTGTGGAACCTTGGGGAGAACCCGTAACATTTCCGCTAGTCGAAATCGTTCCGACTGTACTCCCCGGTCAGAAATACGGACACAGAATCGAAGGCAAAACTATCGCCGAAACTTGGGTAAAAATCATCCACCGAATTAAGACCACCGGCACCTTGCGGCCGACTGGTTACGACGGACAGTGGCAAGAATTAATCGACTTAATGGCAGTGATTACAGATGAACCTGCGGAGTTCTATTTTCCTGAACCGAATTACTTACCAATAGACCGTGATTTTATCGAACAGTACAAACCGCAAATGCTGGAAGATGCCCCCTATAACGAAGGCATTAAATATACTTACGCACAGCGGATGCGGTCGTGGTTTGGACGCGATCAAATTGAAGAAGTTATTGCCAAACTCATTAAGGAAATTGACGCGGCAAGTGCTGTAATTAGTTTGTGGGATGCAGGCGGAAATATTAACAGAAGACCTGATGGTTCCTCCGACCACCAGCACAGCGGCAGTCCTTGTTTAAATCACATTTGGGTGCGAGTTGTGGATGAGGAAATATCGCTAACTGCAACTCTCCGCAGTAACGATATGTTTGCGGCTTGGCCGGCCAATGCAATGGGTTTGCGGGCTTTGCAGCAGCACATTCGAGATGAAATTGCGAGGCGTTCCGATTATAATTTGACAATGGGCCCGTTGGTAACGCTGAGTCAATCGGCTCACTTGTATGATGATACCTTTGAAAATGCCGATCGACTTATTCAAACCCAATATGCTAAAATCTGCGAAGATAGAGACTTTTTCGATGCAGCAGGCAATTTTTTAGTTGAAGTAGCCGACAATCAAATAGTTGTCACGCAAACCACTCCCGGCAGCGGCGAAGTTGTCACCTGTTATTCTGGAACAAACCCTCTCAAGTTAGTGCGAGAAATTTGTGCGGCTTCCCCTGCCATCAAAGGCGAGCATATTGGTTATTTGGGAATAGAATTGCAAAAGGCGGCCGAGTGTCTGAAAACGAGCAAGCAATACATCCAGGATAGACGATGAATTTAGAAGAAGAAAGACCGACTTGGGACGAATACTTCTTAATGTTGGCAAAATTGGCCGCTACTCGATCGACTTGTCTGGCTTTTCCTGTAGGCGCGGTGATAACTAAAAACAGGCAAGTTTTAGCAACCGGTTACAACGGTTCGCCGTCAGGTTCGGCACACTGTACAACTCAAGGCTTCTGCTATCCTGGTTTGAGTAGTTGCGACGCCAGCAAAACTTTGCCCTCAAGGGCGGTTCACGCGGAAGCAAATGCGATCGCCAAAGCTGCTAAACACGGTATATCTACTGCTGGGGCTAGTATTTACGTCACCTTAGAACCCTGCATCTATTGTTTGAAATTAGTCATTGCGGCTGGAATTCGAGAAGTGTTTTACGAAACGAGTTTTAACAGCGGAGAAAAAGCTGCTTTGAGAGATACTTTTATCAGTGAAGGTATTGTTGAGTTAAAACAAATTCTGCTATCTGAAGATACAGCCAAAAAAGCCGCTTTGTTTTTGTTGCATCCTACATCTGTGGCCAAAAATTTAGTATAGGATCAATCCTCCACGTGGTTGTCGCAGCCACAGGAAATAAATGTGCTGTGTTCCTATAAATGATATTTATTTGGTGGTAATTTGTTGGGATACGGCAGTGCCGTATCCTAAATCCCGCGTGATACACAGGATATTATGTCCGGTCCCTAATACGGTAGGGGCGGGTTCACCAAAAATATCTGCCAATAATTGACAATCTCAAAAACCCGCCCTTTTAATCGCTCGATCAGACATGATATGATATTTATTTTACCCTTTGCAAAGACACAGCACTGCCGTGTCCTTACAAAAAATAGAGATGGCAATTAACCAAAAAACGGCATTAGAAATTGTGAATACCGTGTAGTTGAATCAATCAAACTCATTCACAGCTTGCAAATAGTCGATCGCCGCATCTATCCTCGAAGAATACTTAAAAGCAAACTGATCGAACCAATATCCCTCATCGGAATTCTTATCCAACTTTTTCAGCCAAACCTGAGCTTGCCTAACTTTCTGTCTGTGCGTTTGTACCTCCAACTGCCCCGCGACTTTTTCTGCTGGCTGCGGTTGCTGTGAAGCGACTGCCTGAGCTTGATTTTGCGCTTCGTGCTCAGCCTTAAGCGGTTGCTGTGAAGCCACTTCCTGAGCTTGATTTTGCGCTTCGTACTCAGCCTTAATTTGAGCTAAATCCTTATCCAAAGAACCAGCATACAAATTTATATCTGATGTTTTAAATGTTTGATTTGACGGCACTGCAGCTTGTGGCACAGGCGCTTGTGCTGGCACCGGCGCCTGAGTTTTCAACTCAGCATTTTTTTGAGATGCTTGATACTCTGCCTTAAGTTCACCTAACAGGCGATCGATAGATTCCATAACTTAAACCCCCTAAAAAATGCTGCTGGGCAAACTAGCCCAAATATAATCGCGTGAACTTCGCCCGCCTCCTCAATCAGTTATTGCATTCAACAATACCTCCGTCAGGGTCATTCCTTCAATATCATCCATCGTGACAGTATCAACGATATCGAATTTAGCCCCGGCGCTTTGCAGTTCGTCATCCAATATCTTGAGAAACTTAGTAGCTTCCGGCGCATTTCCTACTTGAATAAAAGAAATTGCCAACTCTTCATCTCGATCGAGCTTCCGCGAAGCCTCTATAATCGTTTTCATCACTTCTTTGCGATCGTCCGGTTCCCCGTCCGTCACCACTAATAATGTTTCCCCATTTTGCTTGGTCTTACCGGATGCTTTGCGCTGAAAATAACTGTTCAGGGCGTCTTGCAGAACAGCAGCTAAATTCGTAGTCCCCGAAGGTTCGTTTTCTTGGAAAATTTGCACGACTTTAGCTGATGTTACGTTGTCGTAGCGCTTGAAGCGACCGGAAAACACATAAACTGTTATGCCATCAGGATCGAGTTCTTCGCATTTATTCGCCAATGCGATCGTCGATTCTTGCATGAGCGCCCACCGACTTTTACCGCCCATCTGGTCTTTGGTGTACATACTGCCGCTTTTGTCAATGATGATGGTATAATCGCGGTTCTGAAGCATAAGATTTTTCCTGTTAATTAAGTTTTTCCCAAAAATAGCAAAACCAGCGAGCAGAAGCTGTTGAGCTTTAGTTGCTCGCTGCGTTTTTTAGTTGATTTGCGATCGCAAATACCGGAATTTAAGCTGCAACTAAAGCATCTTTAAGTGGCTTCCAGCTAAAAGCTCGATCGCCCCCCATCTCAACTGCTATTTTAACTCGCGGTTCTAACGTCGGCAAAACAGTCAAATACTCAATCTCCTGACTCGACAAAATCTGCCCTTCAATAATCCACAGCACCAGTCCTTTTGCTTTCGGCGGCAAATTGTCTAATTGAGTTTTCAACATCGGCGGCACGTAGTACGTATAACCCACAGCCCCTTCATTGCCAGTAGTTTTCTTGCCCAAATGCGGCGGCCGCACCCCGTGAACCCCGGTCAAATACATCGCCAAATCACCCAAACCCCGCGCCGAAATCGTGTACCCACCGTAGCCCGCAGCCCTCAGCCTGCGGAGGTAGCGCCCCTCAAATCCTCCCTCTAAAGGAACGTACAGGGCCAGCGACCCCGACTTTTCCAAATCCCGAATCAGATCAGATCCCGTCGTAATCAGTCCCATAAATTTGTGTTTCCTGCTGTATCAAAATTGGGTCGATCGCTGCTTGCGAGCTGGAAATATTATAAATCCTAAAGTTGAGCCGAAAAATTCTCATCCCGGCCTTGACAAACGGCAAACACTTCATGTACTATTGTGAATTGTCGCCGTAAAGGATACTGAGTAGTTTGCTGCTCAAGTCCTGGCGCAAACAAGCAAGACCGAGACAAAACTCGGAGATAGAGTCGGTAAAAAGCCGCGAATCTCAACCCTTGCAAGACTTCCACAAGCTCGCTCCCAAATTTAAAACTCAAATTTTAAACACCGAGGAAGGCTGTTGGTTGATAACAGTTAATTGCAGGAACACTGAAATAAATGTTTCTGCACAAGAGCAAGCGGATTGACGTAAATTTCGCAATCCGAAACCTCTTGCGTAAATAAAAGGAAGAAAATCCGTGTCTGTAGGCATTCTTGGCACTAAACTAGGCATGACTCAAGTGTTTGACGCCGAAGGGAGAGCCATCCCCGTCACCGTCATACAAGCAGGGCCTTGTACAGTAACTCAAATCAAAACAAAACAAACTGACGGCTACGGTGCCGTTCAAGTTGGATACAACGAAGTTAAACCAAAGGCTCTCAACAAGCCAGAACTAGGACACCTTGCCAAGTCGGGGGCGAATCCATTGCGCCACTTGCAGGAATACCGATTGGAAGACACCAGTTCCTTTGAATTAGGTCAACAACTAAAAGCAGATACCTTTACACCGGGACAAATAGTAGATGTCATCGGTACAAGCATCGGTAAAGGTTTTGCAGGTTTTCAAAAGCGCCACAACTTTAAACGAGGCCCCATGTCTCACGGTTCCAAGAACCACCGCGAGCCGGGATCGATCGGGCCTGGAACTACTCCTGGTCGCGTTTATCCTGGGAAAAGAATGGCAGGACGTATGGGCAACGTTCAAGTCACCGTCCGCAAACTAACAATTGTCCGGGTGGATACAGAGCAGAATTTGCTGCTAATTAAGGGAGCAGTTCCCGGCAAAGCTGGCGCCTTAGTCAATGTTGTGCCTGAGAAAAAAGTAGGACGTTAGTCAGTAGTCATTAGTCAGTAGTCAGCAGTCAGTAGATAGTGGTTGGTCGTTAGTAGCAAGCAATAACTAAGAACTAAAAGCTGAAAACTAAGAACCCAAAACTAAGACCTGAGAACAGACGACAGACAACAGACAACAGACAACAGACAACTAACAACAGACAACTAACAACAGACAAAGGACAAAAGATATGGTTAATTGTGTAGTGCGAAATTGGCAAGGCGAAGAAGTTGGGGAAACAACTTTAGAACTGCGCGTAGCCAAAGAAGAAAATGCGTCTCACATCGTTCACAGAGCATTGACGCGGCAACTGAATAACGCCCGTCAAGGAAATGCTTGCACCAAAACTCGATCGGAAGTCAGAGGCGGTGGCCGCAAACCCTGGCGTCAAAAAGGCACCGGCCGAGCCAGAGCAGGTTCGATCCGTTCTCCGCTGTGGCGGGGCGGCGGTGTCATCTTCGGGCCAAAACCGAGAGACTTTGAAGTCAAAATGAACAAAAAGGAACGCCGTCTCGCTTTGCGGACAGCATTCCAAAGTCGCACCGAAGACATCATTGTGGTTGAAGAATTTGCAGAGCAATTTCCGAGACCGAAAAGCAAAGAATTGCTGAGTGCGATCGCCCGCTGGGGCATCGAACCCGATACAAAAGTTCTGTTAATCTTGCCAGAACCGCAACCAAACGTCTACTTATCAGGACGCAACATCGAATTAGTAAACGTCATCTTGGCAACCTCCCTGAATGTTTACGACGTTCTCGCGGCTGACAAAATTATCGTCACATCTACAGCCATAGCTAAAATTCAGGAGATTTACGGTGAGTAAAATCGACCCCCGCGACTACGCAGATTTGATCCAGCGTCCGATTCTCACCGAGAAAGCTACCCGAATGATGGAATTAAATCAATTCACATTCGACGTAGCCCCCAAAGCGACGAAGCCTCAAATCAAAGCTGCAATCGAAGAACTATTTAAGGTCAAAGTCATCGGCGTCAACACCCAAAACCCGCCGCGCAAAAAGCGTCGAGTTGGCAAATTCGTCGGCTTTAAACCTTGTTACAAGCGAGCAACCGTAACTCTGACCGACGGAGACTCGATCCGCAAACTCCTATTCCCAGAAGTCTAGACGATTTTGGATTTTAGATTTTAGATTTTAGATTTTAAATTGCGGTTAACTGGTGAAAATTCTCGAACCAGAAAACTCGTAAGTTAACCAAAGATCGCCAATCTTCAACCTAAAATCTAAAATCGATAAACGTCAAATCCAAAATCCAAAATCCAAAATCTAAAATAGATCGATTATGGGCATCCGTTCTTACCGACCTTATACCTCCAGCACCCGAGAACAAACCGTCTCGGACTTTGCTGAAATTACCAGATCAGAGCCAGAAAAGTCTCTAACCAGCAATAAGCACACCAAACAAGGCCGCAACAACCGAGGCGTCATCACCTGTCGCCACCGGGGAGGCGGTCACAAACGGCTGTATAGAGACATCGACTTCCGCCGCGACAAACACAGCATTCCCGCTACCGTCAAGGCGATCGAATACGACCCCAATCGCAACGCCCGCATCGCCCTCCTGTTCTACAAAGACGGCGAAAAACGGTACATCCTGCACCCGCTCAACTTAAACGTCGGTACAGTAATTGTCTCAGGCCCAGACGCGCCGATCGAAATCGGTAACGCCCTCCCCCTGAAGAACATTCCCCTTGGTACCAGCATCCACAACGTCGAGCTAGTACCCGGAAAAGGCGGACAAATCGTTCGCTCCGCCGGCTCCAGCGCTCAGCTAATGGCAAAAGAAGGTAGCTACGTCACCCTCAAACTGCCATCCGGCGAACAGCGCAAAGTCCGCGCCGACTGCTACGCCACCATCGGTCAAGTCGGCAACACCGACGCCAGAAACATCAGCTTGGGTAAAGCAGGTCGCACCCGCTGGAAAGGTCGCAGACCCACCGTTCGCGGTAGCGTCATGAACCCGGTAGACCACCCGCACGGCGGTGGCGAAGGCAGAGCTCCCATCGGACGTCCGGGGCCTGTCACTCCTTGGGGTAAACCAGCATTGGGTGCAAAAACTCGACGCAAAAACAAGCGCAGCGACGCTTTAATCGTCCGGCGCCGCCGCAAAGCTTCCAAGCGCGGCAAGGGCGGCAGACAAAGCTAGTCATCAGTCAGCAGTCTTCAGTGCTTAGTTATTAACTGCTAACTAATGACTGAGGACTGATGACCAATGACTGCTTAATTCTGACTAATGACTCCTGAATTACTAAAAAAATCATGTCTCGATCGCTAAAAAAAGGCCCGTTTGTCGCAGATCATCTGATGACAAAAATCGAAAAACTCAACGCCGCCGGCCAAAAACAAGTAATTAAAACTTGGTCGCGTTCTTCCACAATCCTGCCCCAAATGGTAGGTCACACGATCGCCGTTCACAACGGCAGACAGCACGTACCCGTCTACCTCACCGACCAAATGGTAGGTCACAAACTCGGAGAATTTTCCCCCACTCGCACCTTTAGAGGTCACGCGAAAAGTGGTGATAAAAAGGCGAAAAGATAGCCGAATTAGGTGACAGGTAATAGGTAGTCGGAAAAAAAATTACCAATTACCAATTACCTTTTGCCCAATTACCAATTACCAATTACCGAAATCGAAATGGCTATAGATACCACATCCGAAATTAAGGCGATCGCCCGTTACATCAGAACATCCCCCTTCAAAGTGCGCCGAGTCCTCGACCAAATTCGCGGCAAAAGCTATCAAGAAGCGCTGATTTTACTCGAATTCATGCCCTACCGCGCCTGCGAACCAATCGTCAAAGTTTTGCGATCGGCAGTAGCCAACGCCGAACACAACGCAGGATTGGATAAATCCAAGCTAGTAGTGTCTCAAGCTTACGCAGACCAAGGCCCAGTCCTCAAACGCTTTAGACCCCGCGCTCAAGGTCGCGCCTACCAAATTCGGAAGCCAACCTGTCACATTACCGTAGTAGTAGCTCCGCTCGTAGAAAACTAAACCAGGGAAAAACGTAAGAGGTAATAAACAGCTTAAAGTTGAAAAAAATGGGTAATCACCAATTACCAATTACCAATTACCAATTACCAATTACCAATTAACTCATCAACTATTATGGGCCAAAAAATACATCCAATTGGTTTTCGCCTCGGCATTACCCAAGAGCACCGCTCTCGCTGGTTTGCCGATCCCAAAAACTATCCAGAACTCTTGCAAGAAGACTATAAAATTCGCAAGTACGTTCGTAAAACCCTCAGCAATGCTGGGATTTCCTCGGTCAAAATTGAGCGGAAAGCCGATCAAATCGACCTAGAAGTCTTCACCGCCCGACCAGGCGTTGTCGTAGGCCGCGGCGGAGCAGGCATCGAAACCTTGCGCGTCGGTTTGCAGCAGCAACTCGGTAGCAACCGCCAAATCCGCATCAACGTCGTCGAAGTTCAGCGAGTAGACGCCGATGCCACACTGATCGCAGAATACATCGCTCAGCAACTAGAACGGCGCGTATCCTTCCGCCGAGTAGTCCGCCAAGCAATCACCCGCGCCCAAAAAGTCGGCATCCAAGGCATCAAAATTCAAGTCAGCGGACGCCTCAACGGCGCAGAAATCGCCCGTACCGAATGGACGCGCGAAGGAAGAGTCCCCTTGCACACGCTGCGGGCCGACATCGACTACTCCTACTGCACTGCTCAAACCATCTACGGTATTCTGGGCATTAAAGTTTGGGTTTTCAAAGGCGAAATTATTCCCGGACAGGAACAAGAGGCTGCACCAAATGCAGCAGTGCCCCGTACCAAACAAAAGCGCCGCCGCCAGAACTTTGAAGATCGATCGAACGAAGGCTAGCTAATTGTTAACTGTTAGTTGTCACTTGTTAATTGTCAGTTGTTCCAAACCAATTAGCAATTAGCAATCACCAATTACCAATTACCAATTACCAATTACCCAACTCCCTTTCGCCATGTTAAGCCCTAAAAGAACCAAATTCCGCAAACAACAGCGCGGGCGAATGAGCGGTGTTGCCACCCGCGGCAACACAGTTAGCTTTGGCGACTTCGCGCTCCAAGCAGTCGAGCCCGCCTGGATTACTTCCCGCCAAATAGAAGCCGGACGGCGCGCCATGACCCGTTATATCCGCCGGGGCGGCAAAATCTGGATTCGCATTTTTCCCGACAAACCAGTCACCCAGCGCGCAGCAGAAACCCGGATGGGTTCTGGTAAAGGCTCACCAGAGTTTTGGGTTGCCGTGGTCAAACCGGGCCGGGTAATGTTTGAAATTGGCGGCGTAAGTGAAGAAACTGCCCGCGAAGCAATGCGTTTGGCATCTTTCAAATTACCAATTAAAACCAAGTTCATCACTCGCGAAGAAGACCAGTCATAGCGAAGAGCGAAGGTAGAATGAGGTCTGTATTAATCAGCATTTTAAACGGCTACAGCAATTTAAAATCTGGCTTTCATAACTTTTCTTTCCTTCGACCTTCAGCCAAGCGAGACACTTCTGTCTTCTGTCATACCGCTCGCTAACGAGAAAGCACACAATTATGTCTTTGACCAAGATTAAAGAAGCTAGAGAATTAAGCGATGCCGCAGTAGCAGAGCAAATTTTAGCCGTCAAGCGCCAACTAATGGAATTGCGGCTCCAGCAAGCTACCGGCCGCATGGAAAAGCCTCACCTGTTCAAGCACGCCAAACACCGCCTAGCTCAATTGATGACAGTTGAACGCGAGCGCCAAATCGTTGCTGAGAAAGAAGCAGCAGCAAAATCAGCCGCAGCTAAACAGGTAGCACAGCCTGCTGCAACCGCAGCAGTCAGCCAAGAGTCAGAAGCAGCCGAGCCGACGATCGCACAGTAGCTAAAAACAAGTCAACTGCACAACAAAAATAGGTAGCTATGGCAATTAAAGAACGAGTTGGCGTAGTAGTCAGCGACAAGATGGATAAAACCGTCGTGGTAGCAATCGAAAACCGCTCCTCCCACACCAAATACGGCAAAATCGTAGTCCGCACCAAGCGCTACAAAGCTCATGACGAAGAAAATCAGTGCAAATCGGGCGATCGCGTTCGCATCACTGAAACTAGACCACTGAGCAAAACCAAACGTTGGACGGTTGCTGAGATTTTCGGGACAAAAAACGGCTAACAGTTAATTGCGATCTCGCGATCGCCCGATGATCGGTACTTGATTAATCAATTAGCCGTCAACAGTCAACAGTTAACAGTCAACAGTTAACAGTCAACAGTTAACAGTCAACAATCACCATGATTCAACCCCAGACATACCTCAATGTCGCCGACAATAGCGGAGCCCGCAAACTGATGTGCATCCGCGTATTGGGAGGCGGCAACCGTCGCTACGGCGGAGTCGGCGATGTTATCATTGCCGTCGTCAAAGACGCCATCCCCAATATGGCCGTCAAAAAATCAGATGTCGTTCGGGCCGTCGTTGTCAGAACCCGCAAAGGTTTGCGCCGCGACAGTGGCATGAGCATTCGTTTTGACGATAACGCCGCCGTTATTATCAACGTAGACGGCAACCCCAAAGGCACGCGAGTCTTCGGTCCCGTCGCCCGCGAACTGCGCGACAAAAACTTTACTAAAATCGTTTCCTTAGCCCCGGAGGTACTTTAAAATGTACGGAAAAAAGGGTAAACCAACTAGCGAGCCGCAGCGCTACAGAATGCACGTCAAAGCAGGCGACACCGTGCAAATAATTACTGGCAAAGAGAAAGGAAAAGTCGGAGAAATCTTAAAGACATATCCTAAAGTCAGCAAAGTAATTGTTAAAGGTGTAAACATCAGAACCAAGCACGTCAAGCCCCAGCAAGAGGGAGAGTCCGGGAAAATACTCACGTTTGAGGCTCCCATTCACAGCTCCAATGTCATGCACTATTCCGAAAAAGAAAAAATAGCTAGCCGCGTTTGCTATACATTTAGCGAAGATGGCCGGAAACTGCGACAGCTCAAAAAAACTGGAGAAATCATCGATAATTAGTCATTAGTCATTAGTCATTAGTCATTAGTCATTAGTCATTAGACAAATGCTTTCCTGACAACAGTCAACGGACAACAGTCAACGGACAACTGACAACGGACAACTGACAACGGACAACTGACAACAGTCAACTGACAACTAATAATTCCCTGACCAAGCCCAGGGACAGTTAACGAAACACAAAAACTATGCCGGACAAACTCAAGGTTCTTTATCAAGGAAAAATCGTTCCCACACTGATGGATCAGTTTAAATATACTAATATCCATCAGGTCCCCAAACTCGTCAAAGTCACAGTGAACCGCGGTTTGGGAGAAGCATCTCAAAACGCTAAGGCACTGGATTCGTCGATCAACGAAATTGGCATCATCACCGGTCAAAAACCAGTGGTGACGCGGGCGAAAAAAGCGATCGCAGGCTTCAAAATCCGCAAAGGAGTACCCGTCGGCGTTATGGTGACGCTGCGCGGCGATCGGATGTACGATTTTCTCGATCGGCTGATCAACCTCGCACTCCCCCGAATCCGCGACTTCCGCGGCATCAGCCCCAAAAGCTTCGACGGACGCGGCAACTACAGCTTGGGTCTGAGAGAACAGCTAATTTTTCCAGAAATAGAATATGACCGCATCGATCAAATTCGAGGCATGGACATTTCAATTATCACCACAGCAAACACCGACGAAGAAGGACGCGCCTTGCTTAAAGAAATGGGAATGCCGTTCCGGGACAACTAAGCACTAGAGTAAGAAGCAAAAGATGGCAGCTAACGATACCATAGCAGATATGTTGACGCGCATTCGCAATTCTTGCATGGCGCGCCACCAAACAACGCAAATTCCAGCTACAAAAATGACCCGCAGCATCGCCCAAGTCCTCAAAAGTGAAGGCTTCATCGGCGAATTTGAAGAAGCAGAAGCAGAAGGGGTCAAGCGACATTTAGTGCTTTCTCTAAAGTACAAAGGTAAAACTCGCAAGCCCATTATCACGGCACTTAAGCGAGTCAGCAAACCAGGACTGCGCGTTTACTCGAACCGTAAAGAATTGCCCAGAGTGTTAGGCGGAATTGGCATAGCCATTATTTCTACCTCCAGCGGCATTATGACCGATCGAGAAGCTCGACGCCAAGGTTTGGGCGGTGAAGTGCTTTGTTATGTTTGGTAGTCATTAGTCATTAGTCAGCAGTCATTAGTTATTAGTTATTAGTTATTAGTTATTGGTTAGTGGTTAGTAGCAAATAATGACAACTAACAACTAACAACTGACAACTGGCAACTAACAGCTAACAACTGACAACTGGCAACTAACAATTGACAACTGACGACTAATTAACTAAAAACAAAGGACAAAAAACTATGTCGCGAATTGGCAAGCGTCCGATTAGCATCCCCACGAAAGTCACCGTCACCCTAGACGGTCAAAAAGTAGCCGTCAAAGGCCCTAAAGGTGAACTTTCCCGAGTTATCCCAGCCGAAATCCTCATGGGAATTGAAGGCGAGACTTTACTCGTTACCCGCCGAGACGAATCTCGCGTCGCCAGACAACTGCACGGCTTGTGCCGCACCCTAGTCGCCAACATGGTCGAAGGTGTATCCCAAGGTTTTCAGCGGCGTCTCGAAATTATCGGCACAGGTTATCGGGCACAGGTTCAAGGACGGAACCTGATTTTAAACGTCGGTTACAGCAAACCCGTGGAAATGCCCCCTCCAGAAGGCATCACAATGGCAGTTGAAGGCAACACCAACGTCATTGTCTCCGGCATTGACAAAGAACTCGTAGGCAATACAGCAGCCCGCATCCGCGCGGTGCGTCCACCCGAAGTCTACAAGGGCAAAGGCATTCGCTACAGCGGCGAAGTTGTCCGGCGCAAAGCTGGTAAAACAGGCAAAACAGGTAAGAAGTAACAATGAAGCTTACTCGCAAAGAATCAGTCCAGCGCAGACACCGCCGCGTTCGGCGCAAGGTGTTCGGCACCTCCGAACGTCCCAGACTAGCGGTATTTCGCTCAGATCAGCACATCTACGCTCAAGTAATCGACGACACCGCCCAGCACACTTTGGCCGCCGCGTCAACCCTCGATCCCGAATTGAAGTCAACTCTCAGTTCTGGCGGCAACTGCTCCGCGAGCGTGCAAGTCGGTCAGTTGATTGCCAAACGCTGTTCCAGCGCTGGCATAGTCAAAGTCGTATTCGATCGGGGGGGCAACCTCTATCACGGTCGTGTCAAAGCCCTCGCAGAAGCAGCTCGCGAAGCCGGGTTAGACTTTTAGGAAGAAGGAAGAAGGAAGAAGGAAGAAGGAAGAAGGAAAAAAGAATATACAACAAAATTCTTAATTCCTAATTGTTAATTTCTCATTTCCAACTA
Source organism: Microcoleus sp. S13_C3 (assembly GCF_036700905.1). Lineage (NCBI taxonomy): Bacteria > Bacillati > Cyanobacteriota > Cyanophyceae > Oscillatoriales > Microcoleaceae > Microcoleus > Microcoleus sp. S13_C3. The sequence continues at coordinate 71,442 of NZ_JAUBPT010000006.1, forward strand.
CCAGTTACTAATCCCCAATTCCCAAAGAACAAAACTATGGCAGAACAAAAAGAACAGCGCAACAAGAAAAAAAGCAGCAGCAACAACAAAGGGCGCGAAAAAGAATCCGAATGGCAAGAACGGGTTGTTCAGATTCGGCGCGTTACCAAAGTAGTCAAAGGTGGTAAAAAACTCAGCTTCCGCGCCATAGTCATTATCGGCAACGAACGCGGTCAAGTTGGAGTAGGAGTCGGCAAAGCTAGCGACGTAATCGGTGCCGTTAAAAAAGGCGTCGCTGACGGCAAAAAGCACCTAATTGAAGTCCCCCTCACCAAATCTAACTCCATCCCTCACCCCATCAACGGTGACGGTGGCGGAGCTAAAGTGATGATGCGGCCGGCCGCTCCAGGAACCGGGGTAATTGCAGGGGGAGCAGTGCGAACTGTTCTCGAACTCGCAGGAGTCCGCAATATCTTAGCCAAACAGCTAGGTTCTGGAAATCCCTTAAACAACGCCCGAGCCGCAGTCAATGCCCTCTCCACCCTCCGCACCTTGTCCGAAGTTGCTCAAGAGCGCGGAATTCCAGTAGAAAATCTCTACGGTTAGGGCACGCGAGAACGGGAAACTGTAAGTTTTGAGTGTTAAGTGCTTGCGGTGAAAATAAAAAAATCCGCAACTCAAAACTCACGCACTCAAAACTACTGCGTACCCCCTCTCTAAATACCAATTACCAATTACCAATTACTAAAACTATGAGATTGCAAGACGCCCGACCCAAAGCAGGCTCCCAAAAGCGCCCCCGACGCTTGGGCAGAGGTATTTCTGCCGGTCAAGGCGCGAGCTCCGGCAAAGGGATGCGCGGTCAAAAATCTAGAGCCGGTAGCGGCACTAGACCCGGTTTTGAAGGAGGTCAAAATCCTCTCTACCGCCGTCTCCCCAAGTTGAAAAGCTTCCCTCTAGTGAACCGGAAAGAGTACACTACCATTAATGTAAGTAAATTAGCATCGCTGCCAGCAAACACCGAAGTTACTCTCACCTCTTTGATCCAAGCCAAAATTGTCACCACAGACGATGGGCCGCTGAAAATCTTAGGAGATGGTGAACTGAATGTACCTTTGCAAGTGCGTGCCTCGGCTTTTACCGCAGGTGCTCGCACCAAAATTGAAGCTGCAGGCGGAAGTTGCGAATTAGTTGCGTGAAGATTTGAGGTTTGAGAGTCTGTCCAAATCTCAAATCCTCAAGCTTGCTATCAGAAAATGATTTAGTCGAAAATCCCAAATCTAAAATCCAAAATCGTAACTATGGACGTTAGTAGAGAAAAAGCGCCAACTGCACAAGAGACGTTCATGCAGATGGCTCAAGCTGCTGGTTTACGAGGCCGCATCCTCGTAACCCTTGGCTTACTGATTTTAGTACGCCTGGGTGTCCACTTGCCAGTCCCCGGCATCGATCGAGTCGCCTTTGCCCAAAACGTCCAAAATAGCCCTTTAATTGGCTTTCTGGACTTGTTCTCAGGAGGCGGCTTGTCAGCTTTGGGGATTTTCGCTCTGGGGATTTTGCCCTACATTAATGCTTCAATTATTGTGCAACTTCTAACGGCGGCTCTGCCAAGCTTAGAAGAATTGCAGAAAAATGAAGGAGAAGCCGGGCGGCGCAAGATTTCTCAAATTACTCGCTACGTTTCATTGGGCTGGGCAATTCTGCAAAGTATTGGCATTGCGATTTGGGTCAGCCCTTTTGCTCAATCTCCATCGCCTTTATTCATAGCACAAACTGCTTTGGCTCTGACAGCCGGCTCAATGTTTGTGATGTGGATATCGGAAGTGGTGACGGAGCGAGGTATCGGGAACGGAGCGTCGCTGCTGATTTTTATCAATATTGTGTCGGTATTGCCGCGCTCTTTGGGACAAACTTTTGAATTGGCTCAAAGTGGGGACACGCAAGTTGTCGGCCGTGTAGTCGTTCTGCTGCTGGTCTTTTTGGTGACGATTGTCGGGATTGTTTTTGTTCAGGAAGGTACTCGCCGCATTCCGATTATTTCGGCCCGCCGCCAAGTCGGCCGCAAAGTTTATCGGGAGAGCCGGAGTTATCTGCCCCTGCGCTTGAATCAAGGCGGAGTGATGCCGATTATTTTTGCATCTTCGGTGTTGATTGTGCCTTCTTTCCTCGCTCAGTCTCTCAATAACCCGTTTTTGGTTCAAGTTGCTAATGTTTTGAGTCCGAACGGGCCGGCGCCTTGGGCTTACGCGCTGTTTTATCTGACTTTGATTCTGTTCTTCAGCTATTTCTACGCTTCGTTGATTGTCAACCCCGTAGATATGTCTCAGAACTTGAAGAAAATGGGCGCCAGCATTCCTGGAATTCGTCCGGGTCAGAAAACGAGTGATTATGTGGAGAAGGTTTTGAACCGTTTGACTTTCTTGGGAGCGATTTTTCTCGGTCTGGTGGCCATTGTACCAACTGCTGTAGAAAGCGCGATCGGCGTGCAAACTTTTAGAGGTTTTGGCGCAACTTCCCTACTGATTCTAGTAGGTGTGGCGATCGAAACTGCTAAGCAAATTCAAACTTACGTCATCTCCCAACGATATGAAGGAATGGTGAAGTAATCGCAATGCAATTGATTTTTATGGGGCCTCCAGGGGCCGGAAAGGGAACTCAGGCTCAGCTCTTAGCCGCTCTCTGGAAAATACCCCACATTTCTACAGGTGACATCCTGCGCGCCTGCGTAGTTGCCAAAACCGACTTGGGTCAAAAGGCACAATCCTACATGGATCGGGGAGAGTTGGTTCCTGACGAGGTATTGATGGATATCGTGCAAGAACGTATGAATCAGCCAGATGCTCGTGCTGGCTGGATTCTAGACGGCTTTCCCCGCACAGTCGCGCAGGCAGCTTTTTTTGACAAACTGCTCTGCGATGTTGAAGGAAGTACGTCTGGAAAGGACTGCGCTCTGAGAGCTGTCAATTTGGACGTTCCTGACAATGTTTTGGTGGCTCGCCTGCTGTCGCGGGGGCGTCAGGATGACAATGAGGAGACGATCCGCCGCCGATTGCAAGTTTATCGCGAGCAAACTGAGCCTTTGATTGATTTTTACAGCGGCCGCCAACAGTTAGTTGCGGTTGATGGCGATCGAGCAATGGAATTAGTCACCGCAGAACTGCAACAAGCTCTCTCGCGCGACTCTTGAACCCTCTCAATACAGCTTGTTACTCACCAGCTTTTGCTAAGATATGTTAACTAGGAGCTTTTTGTGCTATCAGGTTTTGTGAGGGTTGCTAGAGACCGGATTGAACTCGATACTAATTGCCACAACTTTACTCAAGTAAAGCTAAAGCGAGCGGTTGGTTGAGTCAAAAAGTCGATCGAGGCGCCCTAATTATTGCCCCCCTTCCCGTTTGACTCCTACCAGTAAATAGGCTTTGAGGCAAACAGCGGGACACTCCTAGTTAATCAAATGTAGAGTTGAGGTAAATACCAAATTGTCTAAGCAAGATTTAATTGAAATGGAAGGGACAGTGACGGAATCCCTGCCCAATGCGATGTTTCGCGTTGACCTAGATAATGGGTTTAACGTGCTGGCTCACATTTCCGGCAAGATCCGCCGCAACTACATCAAAATTCTGCCTGGCGATCGCGTCAAAGTCGAATTGACTCCCTATGACTTGACCAAAGGCAGGATTACTTATCGCCTCCGGAAAAAATAGGCTTAGATAAAACTTTCTAAAAACTAATTCTAAGTTTAATTTAGAGAGAATTTGGTAAAAAGCTTCAAATTTATGCTATAATGCTACGTTTGTAGTGTTGCCGAGAAGGGCGTCAACAACCCACCGGTGTACCGGGTTAAGTCATTGCTACGCCGTAAAAGTATCGCTCGCCAACATTTGTGTTTTGTGCAGGCGAACTTTACCCAGCAATGGGAGTGGGTGCAAGCGGGCTCCTTCATGAAACAACCCGCACTTTATACAATTTAATCGAGGAGAGGTCTACACCTTGCCCAGCCTCTCCTCCCACCGCTCTACGGGCAGTCCCAGCGTGCCTGCTCTCCGGTAGAGCGGGGTTCTCCAGGCAGGAAGAAAGATGAAAGTTCGAGCATCTGTCAAAAAAATTTGTGAGAAATGTCGCGTCATCCGCCGTCGCGGTCGAGTGATGGTGATATGCACTAACCCGAAACACAAACAACGCCAAGGTTAGAAAAAAAGAAGATTGGGCGCTGCACCCAGGTGCATCCTAATTGAACATTGTAGCCAAACAGGAAAACTAGGGAGACAAAAAGTGTGGCACGGATTGCCGGGGTAGACCTTCCACGCGATAAGCGCGTCGAAATAGGTCTGACATACATTTACGGAATAGGCTTGTCGCGGGCCCAAAAAATTATCGCTGCAACAGGCGTAAATCCTGACACTCGCGTCAAGGATTTAACAGAGGCCGACGTGACAGCTCTGCGGGCTCATGTAGAAACAACATACCAAATCGAAGGAGACCTCCGGCGCTGGGAGTCAATGAACATCAAGCGCCTGATGGACATCGGAACTTATCGCGGTCGGCGTCACCGTTTGGGTCTGCCGGTGCGGGGACAACGAACCCGTACCAACGCCAGAACCCGTCGTGGCGTCCGCCGAACAGTTGCGGGCAAGAAAAAGGCTCCTTCCAAGAAGTAACATCTTTTTGGGAAAAATACGCTGGGGGCTGCTGGCTCCTAGCGCTTCGGGACATTAGTTGAGAGAAACGTTAAAGAGACTAATATGGCGCGACCACAAACAGGCAAGAAATCTGGTGCAAAAAAGCAGAAACGGAATGTACCCAATGGGGTAGGCTACATCCAGTCTACCTTTAACAACACGATTGTAACTATTACCGACCTCAACGGGGAAGTCATATCCTGGGCATCGGCAGGTTCCAGCGGTTTTAAAGGAGCTAAGAAGGGAACTCCCTTTGCGGCTCAAACAGCAGCAGAAAGTGCGGCCCGCAGAGCCAATGACCAAGGGATGCGCCAAATAGAAGTAATGGTGAGCGGACCCGGAGCAGGTCGAGAAACTGCTATTCGGGCGCTGCAAGGGGCGGGACTGGAAATTACCCTGATTAGAGATGTTACCCCAATTCCTCACAACGGCTGTCGCCCTCCCAAGCGGCGTAGAGTCTAAAACGATTTGAGATTTTAGATTTTAGATTTTGGATAATGGCTAACTGCTTAAAGTCAAAAACTAATGGTTCTAACTGTTGCCCCGTCCATCCAAAATCCGAAATCCATTCAGGGGTATGCTCTGCAATCTAAAATCAAAAATCAAAAATCCACAGTGGAAAAGGGAGGTCACTCCGTGGCGCAGTTTCAAATTGAATGTATAGAGTCTAACACTGACAAAGACCGGAGTCAGTACGGAAAATTCGTCCTGGAACCGCTCGATCGCGGTCAGGGAACAACTGTTGGGAATGCGCTTCGGCGAGTTCTGCTGTCAAATTTGGAAGGAACAGCAGTAACTTCAGTCCGAATCGCGGGCGTCAATCACGAGTTTGCCACGATCGAAGGGGTACGTGAGGATGTTCTAGAAATTCTCCTGAACATGAAAGAGGTCGTCCTCAAAACTCATTCTCAGCAGCCGCAAATCGGCAGGTTGCGGATTGAGGGGCCTGTAACAGTAACGGCCGATCGATTCGATTTGCCCTCAGAGGTGGAATTGATCGATCGCTCCCAATACATTGCAACTCTCTCCCCCGGCTCAGTTCTGGAAATGGAATTCAGAATTGAAAAAGGCATCGGATACCGAGCAGTAGACCGCAGTCGCGATGATGGGTCGGCTTTGGATTTTCTCCAAATTGACGCCATCTTTATGCCGATTCGCAGAGTCAACTACAGCGTTGAAGATGCTAGGGTAGGGGGCACGGTCGAGAAAGACCGGCTGATTATGGAAATCTGGACTGATGGCAGTGTGACTCCTCAAGAAGCTTTGAGTCAATCTGCCCACATCCTGGTAGATTTATTTGCACCTCTCAAAGACATCACCCAAGATTCTCTCAAACCAGAGTATCCAGGTGAAGCCGATCCTACTAGCCAAATTCCGATCGAAGAATTGCAGTTGTCCGTCCGGGCTTACAACTGTCTCAAGCGGGCTCAGATCAACTCAGTCGCAGACTTATTGGATTATACCCAAGAAGACTTGCTCGAGATCAAGAACTTCGGGCAGAAGTCCGCAGAAGAAGTGATTGAAGCTTTACAAAAACGCTTGGGCATTACCTTGCCACAGGAAAAATCAGCTAAAAGTTAATCAACGGGTAACGGGTAAAAAAGTTCTGAATTTTAAGTAGGTGAGTTTTTAAGTTAAAGAATTCACCCCCCTAGATCGCGGACTATCCCGGCGCCCAATTACCAATTACCAATTACCAACTGCCATGCGTCACCGCTGTCGCGTCCCCCAACTCAACAAACCGGCTGACCAGCGCCGCGCCCTACTGCGCTCGCTGACCACCGAATTAATCCGCCACGGTAAAATCACTACCACTCTCGCCCGCGCCAAAGCGCTGCGGCCAGAGGCGGACAGAATGATTACCCTCGCAAAAGATGGCTCATTGGCCGCTCGCCGGCAAGCTATGGGCTTTATCTACGACAAACAGTTAGTACACGCCTTGTTTGAAGCAGCCCAAGAACGGTACGGCTCGCGCAACGGGGGCTACACCCGCGTAGTACGAACAGTCCCCCGTCAAGGAGACAATTCCGAAATGGCGATCGTTGAACTGGTTTAATTCAATTTTGGGTTGGAGATTTGTGATTTATGACTGACAATCCAAAATCCCCAATCGAAAATCCCCAATCGATACAGCGCGTTGCTCTAGTAATCCAATACCTCGGCACTAACTTTCACGGTTGGCAGCGACAGCCGAACCAGCGTACAGTACAAGAAGAAATTGAAACAGCAATATCGACTGTTCTGGAACGCCCGGTAACGCTGCACGCTGCTGGGAGAACCGATGCGGGAGTTCACGCCGCTGCTCAAGTAGCGCATTTTGATGCCCACGGCCCAATTCCGGCTCACCGCTGGGCAAGCGTTCTCAACTCTCGACTGGCAAAAGATATTTTAATTCGAGCTTCGGCAAAGGTGGAACCTACCTGGCACGCTCGGTTCTCAGCCAGTTGGCGGCGCTATCGCTACACCCTTTATACAGACCCGACCCCTAATTTGTTTGTGCGTCCTTTTGCTTGGCACTGCTATCACGCCCCTGTGGATGAATCTTTGATTCAGACAGCTTTGACACCGCTCATCGGGCGTCATCACCTGGCTGCTTTCCACCGCGCGGGATCTGCCCGCCCCCATTCCTGGGTGGACGTGCAAGCGGCCGAGTGTCAGCGTTCTGGGCCTCTTATCTATATTGAGGTTCAGGCAAGCGGGTTTCTGTACGGGATGATGCGGCTGCTGGTGGGATTGCTGGTGCAGGTGGGTCGCGGGGAAAGGCCGATCGACAATTTCACAGATATCTGGGTCAACGAACGCCGAGAAATGGTAAAATATGCCGCTCCCGCTCAAGGTTTGTGCCTGCTGCGGGTTGGCTATTGTGAATTTCCCTTTCCCCCAGAGGTCTGGTACGACACGCAGCCCAAATTAGTTATTGGTTATTAGTTATTAGTTATTAGTTATTGGTTATTAGTTATTGGCAACAAATAACAATTAACAAATAACAATTAACAAATAACAATTAACAAATAACAATTAACAAATAACAACTAACAACAAACAATGAACAAAACTTACGTCCCTACTCAAGACTCCCTAGAGCACAAGTGGTACGTGGTCGATGCCGCCGACCAGCGGCTGGGCCGTCTGGCAACTGAAGTTGCCATGTACCTCCGGGGGAAACACAAACCGACTTACACTCCTTCTATGGATACCGGCGACTTCGTAATTGTCATCAATGCGGACAAAATCGCTGTTACTGGCAAAAAACGCACCCAGAAAATCTACCGCCGCCATTCTGGAAGACCGGGCGGCATGAAAACAGAAACTTTTGCCAAATTGCAAGCACGTTTGCCCGAAAGAATTGTCGAAGAAGCTATACGAGGAATGCTGCCTCACACTTCTCTGGGCAGACAACTGTTTACTAAACTCAAGGTGTACGCTGGCCCCAACCACCCGCACCAAGCTCAAAAACCAGAAGAATTAATTGTTCACACGATTCCGGGAGGAAATGAGTAATGCAAGCAACAGATACATCCGGTCGCGCTGTGTACTGGGGTACCGGCCGCCGCAAGTGTTCCGTAGCGCGGGTGCGCTTGGTTCCAGGCACTGGCATACTGACAGTCAATGGTAAAGAGGGGGATTTGTACCTGCAATTCAACCCTACTTATTTGGCTCTCGCTAAGGCCCCTCTGGAAACTTTGGGTCTGGAAAATGAGTACGATATTTTGGTAAAAGTCGAAGGCGGTGGCTTGACAGGTCAGGCTGACTCGATTCGCTTGGGTGTCGCTAGAGCTCTTTGTCAATTAGACCCGGACAACCGCAAGCCTCTGAAGACTGAGGGCTATTTGACTCGCGACCCGCGGGCAAAAGAACGGAAAAAGTACGGTTTGCGGAAAGCTCGCAAGGCTCCTCAATACTCCAAGCGGTAATCGAGGTTCGGCAGCGGATTGTGTAACGGATGTAACGGATGTAACGGATAGAAGGAAGAAGGAAGAAGGCAAAATTATCCAGATTGTATCTTCCTTTTTTTTCAAGTCTATTTCCGATTCCTGCTTCCTGGTTCCAACAGATATAAGGCAAAATTCGTGCTGTTGTTGGTGTACAAGTCCTGCGGCAGCTAAAATGGTTGTAAAGTCAAAAATTAGAGAGTAAAAAACAATGGCAAAAGAAGGCATTCACCCTGAGTGGTATCCCGAATCTCAGGTTTATTGCAACGGCGAACTTGTGATGACTGTGGGTTCAACTAGACCAAAGCTTCAAGTTGATGTCTGGTCGGGAAATCATCCTTTCTATACTGGCACTCAGAAGATTATTGATACTGAAGGTCGTGTGGAGCGCTTTATGCGGAAATACGGCATGACTGAGGTAGAAATGCCGAAGGCAGATGCTTCATCTGGACCGCTGAAAATGGAAGATCCCAAAGCAGATGCTTCTAAGGCTGCTGGTAAAGGCAAAAAGAAGAAGTAGCCGGATTGTCATTTGTCCGCAGTTTGTTGAGAGTAGTTCTTTCTACTGGCAACTTACTGCCCTCGGATTTTAGATTTTAGATTGAAGACTTCGCTATGCAGGCAGTTGAGTTCTATCGCGTAGAGTTCGATCGACATTCTATCCTAACTGCTCTTGAGTTCTAAAATCTAAAATCTAAAATCTAAAATCGATCCGCCCTCGGATTGGAGAGTTTAGATTGAAGACTAGCTATGCAGGCAGTAGAGTTCTATCGAGATTCTATCCCAACTGTTCTTCAAATCTAAAATCTAAAATCTAAAATCTAAAATCTAAAATCGATTGACAAAGGACAACTGACAATGGCTGAATCTTATTTGCTGGATAAATTGAAGTCGGTAGAGCAAACTTTTAATGAGTTGACTCGCCGCATGGCTGACCCGGATGTCGCTAGGGACAATCAAGAGTTTCAACGGGTAGCGAAAGCTCGATCGTCCTTGGAGGAAGTGGTCGATACTTTTGCTTTGTGGAAAACCACTCAGGAAGATTTGGTGGGCGCGCGACAGGTTCTCAAGGAAGCCGCGGGCGATCGAGATATGCAAGAAATGGCTGCGCTGGAAGTTCAGGAACTTGAGGCGAAGTTGGAGAATTTGGAAAGTCGTTTGAAGGTTTTGCTGCTCCCCCGCGACCCGAACGATGACAAGAATATTATGCTGGAAATTCGGGCGGGTACTGGCGGAGATGAGGCTAGTATTTGGGCGGGAGATTTGCTGCGGCTGTATTCGCGCTACGCTCAAACTCAAGGCTGGCAGGTGAAGTTGGTGAGCGAGTCGCTGGCGGAAATGGGCGGCTTTAAAGAGGTGATTCTGGAAGTTACGGGCGACAGCGTTTACAGCAAGCTGAAGTTTGAGGCTGGAGTACACCGGGTGCAGCGAGTGCCTGTGACTGAGGCTGGCGGCCGGGTGCATACTTCGACGGCGACGGTGGCTGTGATGCCGGAGGTTGATGATGTGGAGATTCACATCGATCCGAAGGATATTGAGATGAGCACGGCTCGATCGGGCGGCGCTGGCGGTCAAAACGTCAACAAGGTGGAAACTGCTGCGGATTTGTTTCACAAGCCGACGGGAATTCGGATTTTCTGTACTGAGGAGCGCAGTCAGTTGCAGAATAAGGAGCGGGCGATGCAGATTTTGCGGGCTAAGCTCTATGAGATGAAGTTGCGGGAGCAGCAGGATGAGGTGAAGTCGCGGCGTTTGGCTCAGGTTGGTACTGGTTCGCGATCGGAGAAGATTCGCACCTACAACTATAAGGACAATCGGGCTACCGACCACCGTTTGGGGGAAAATTTCTCGCTCAATAGTGTTTTGGAAGGGGATATTGAGGAGATTATTCAAACTTGCATTTCTCAGGATCAGCAGGAACGTTTGGTTGAGTTGGCTGCTTCTACTAATTGATGGAGTGATGGGGGACTAGGCGCATTGTTTGCTCAGCCTCAGTTCCCTTGTTACGCGGGAGATATGGTTGAGTAGGGCTTCCCAAATTGCATCGGCGATCGCCACTGGATATTTGAAATGTTCGAGGTCGTATTGTACAATGACTTCTAGGGGTGCTAGGATTTGCTGGTTTCGACAACTGGCAATTGCTGCGATCGCCTCTTGTTCCCATCTGGCAAATAGTCGGTAGCTGAAAAAGGAACTGCATTTTTGTCCTTTCTTGTTCAGGTAAACGACTATTACTTGATGTTGTTTGGGGTAGACTTTGACTATGCGGTTGACGGGCATTTTCAGGGCTTCGGCAGCTTCCGTTTTGGAGATTTGCCAGCGCTGGGGTTTTAGCCAACCGGAGGCTGTAAGGCTTTGACGGGTGTTGCTGGGCTTGTGAGTTTTTAGATTGCGTCTCTTGGTCATTTTTACTTTCCCTGATGTCTGTCTTCGGTTTTAAAGTTTGATCGGGCTGTCCCCTTATGTTGGGTTCCTCGCTCAGAACCATTTGTTTAGCGACTCGTTGGGTCTATCAAAACTTAAGTTGTAATTGTTAGTTTACTTGCAATCCTTTCCTGTGTCAAGTGTAATTATGAATTGCAAGTGGAAAATTTAGGAGTTGGGAAGTAAACTGAGTTATGTGGGATTAAGTAGTGACGGCAGTTGTGAACGCAGAAGCTAAGAAAAAATTGATCGAGATTGTCAAACTAGCTCGCGGTTCGATGAGTCAGCGGGCATTCGGCAAGCTTCTGGGCGTCTCTGCGACTGCGGTTCAGTTGTGGGAAAAAGGTCAGAGCATCCCAGATACAGAAAATTTGGCTCAGATTGCTGTGAGGGCGGGGTTTACACTTGAAGAGCTGCTCGCTCATCTGGAAGGCAAACCCATGCGTGAACCGGTAGATACTAACGATCTGCTGAAAAAAATTCAATGTATACCAATTAGTGAGTTAGCCGTGGTTGGTAGAGCCGTGATGGATAGACTCGCGGCGGCGGCTGAGTCGTCTGGGAAATATAGTTGATGTATCACTTCGTAAGTAGACTGGTAGATACGGTTGAGTAACCTTCGAGTCGTGAACATCCAAAATAGACAAAAACTTAGTGAAATTATCAAAACAGCTCGCGGGACAATGAGTCAGCGAGCCTTTGGCAAGCTTTTGGGCGTTTCTGCTACTGCTGTTCAGCTTTGGGAAAGAGGCGATACGGTTCCAGAGACGGAAAACTTGGGTAAGCTCGCAGCGAGAGCTGGTTATTCGCTGGAAGAACTTCTGAGATTTTTGGATGGGAAGCCAGTGTCAGATCCGTTAGATATTCAAGATATTGTCAAAAAAATTCAGTTTTTGCCTCTGAGTCAGGTGGCGCTAATTGGTAAAGCTGTCGCGGAGAGATTCGCTGCGTCGGCTGAGGCTGCTGGGGAATGAGTATTAGGCAGATTTATCTGTAAACTAGGAATTGTGGTTATCTGGTGACTAATACTGTGGACGCAGAAGCTAAGAAAAAACTGAGCGAAGTTGTGAAGCTAGCCCGTGGCGACCTGAGTTTTAGCGCTTTTGGTAGGCTATTGGGCGTCTCTGGGGCTGCTGTTCAGTATTGGGAAAAGGGTCAGGTGCTCCCGGATACGAAAAATTTGACTCAGATTGCGGCAAGAGCGGGCTTTACGATGGAAGAGTTAATGGCTCATCTCGAAGGCAAGCCAATGCCAGAACCTGTCAATACCAACGACTTGCTTAAAAAAATTCAATGTATGCCGATCGCAGATTTGGCGGTAATTGTCCGAGCGGGCGTGGAGCGGCTGGCTAATGCTGCTGAGTCTTCAGGGAAATATAGCTGAGCGGTATTTGTCCGATCGCCCTTAAAAATTTCCACCACTCGTGCATATCACAAATCGAGTAATTTGTCAAGGCAAAATCTACTTTGTTACGGAGTGCGATCGCCCTTATGGACTGACGCACTCCAAGCAAAGAAACCGGGTTTTTTACCGAATCTGCGGGATACAACGCGTCTTATCGTAAAAAACCCGGTTTCGGGGCCCGTATGCGATCGCCCTTATGAAAAAACCATTCGCCCTATCCCTGACTTAATATGTCTAAAAACTCTTGGACAATGCGATCGGGTTCTTCGCAGCATCTTTGGGCGTCACAATAGTGGATGATACTGATACCAGCAGATGCAAACTGCCGAAAAGAAATTGATCCAACAGAATGGCATTAACCTACGGCAAATTCTGTAAATTGGCGCATATAGGGTGCATGGAACCCCAGAACAATATCATCTTTAGCAATACCTAATTCCATTAAATCCAGGGTGATATCGTCTGCCGTTGTGTTGAGTTGTAGCCAGATTTTTTCATCTTTAATATCGAGATGTAAAATCGGGCCGTAGACACGCTTACTTTTGTACCAGCCGACATACACTAATTGGTAATGGTCGCGCTGTGGATCGAACAGAATTTGGAGTTCTAACTCTGAATTGCTAGAAGTTCCAGAACGCATCTGAGCATAGTTGAGTAAGGCTTGCTGCACGGCATTTCGATAACGATCTAGTTTAGCCATTGTCTGATTTCCTCTCTGGTAGGATCGTAGACGATGAGACGGGTTTGACTCCTTTGAATGACGGATTGAATGAAGGGAACAACAAAAAAGTCGTCATAAATGCTGACAGGAACGGCGAGGTAAAGTTTTCGATCGGGATCGGTATCTTCGAGTGCGTAGCGATAGTTAAGACACTGACCCAAGGCCGTATGAAATTCCGAAAGTGTAGAGGCTCCAAGAAAGCTTTTGACCTCAACAGCGATTTTTTGACCCTTGCGCTCGGCAATGAGTAACTTCTCTGCTCCAAAGTCAATGTAGAGGTTGCTGAGGCGCTCGATCGGGATTGTAAGTGGATCATCAGTAATTGTCCAGCCATCTTTTTGGAGGGCGACTTTTACGGCTTCATGAAATCGATCTTTGGCAGGCATAGCCACTGAGAACGCTTTACTATTCCTATTTTACCATTGAATCGTGCGGCCCGATCGCCGATCGATACAGAAATACGCCTTAACTAAATGCGATCGCCCTATCCCTGACTCAATATGTCTAAAAACTCTTGGACAATGCGATCGGGTTCTTCTGTGCATCTGTTAGCGTCGCAATAGTGGATGATGCTGATACCGTGAGATGCAAACAGGCGATCGCGCGTTTCATCTTTTTCTGTGTCGGGATGCCATATTTCCAGAATTCCCCATTTGCCTTGGTGAAATATGAGGAAATCTGGTTCTTGGTTTTGTCGGCCTGCGGGTGTGGTGAGGCGGGCTTTGGAGTTGGGGAAGAATAGGGTGTTTGTGCGATCGAGGGCTTCGGCTATTTTTACTTCTTCTTCGCAGCGAAAGCGCAAATCATTCCAGTGATAAATCCGTTCTTCTATGCTCGACAAAATTCCCTGGTTGTGCGCGTCTTCGGCCTTGATAATTTCATCTGATACTGTATTATAATCAGCTAAATTTGCACCGTGTAAATCTGCTGACGAATCAGATTCACTTAAGTTTGCGAATGATAGTCTGGCTCCGCTTAAGTTAGCACCGCTGAGGTTAACTCCAATAACTTGAGTTCGATGTAAAGTCACTTGATTTCGCCGCAAGTATCGCTTAAAAACAGAGCGTAAATTATTTTTTTTTACCTTTTCATCAAAAGCCTCTGAGAGTTGTTTCCAGAGTTTAGCCGCCAGCGCTTTGATGTATTCATCATTATATTGAGAGAGTTGAGAAATTTCCTCATAGGAATGTCTGCCTTCCCAGCATTGTCTGAAGATGAGCTCTTGCACGTCGTTTAAGCCTTCGCCATCGAGGACTGTTTCTGCGATCGCGATTGCTTCATCAACGGTCATGGCTTAAGTTTCCTTAAAGTATATATTTGGTGAAGTTTTGACAATAATACCATTTTTTTATGATGCTGCATAGAACCCGATCCCCCTAAAGAGGGCGGGCACGGGGAGTAGGGGTCGCACCGCCCCTACAAGGGGGGGGACAAGATTTTGATCAAAGTCCCCCTTCTTAAGGGGGATTTAGGGGGAGCGAGATATGTGCAACGACCCATTAAATTAATATAAGAGGCTATATCTTAGGAATTAAGGCTGATGTTCATTCAACCAATTGGTTAAATCTGAGGCTGATGAAAAATCCAGCAGCGCCTCTCCTAAATCCTCTAATTCTTCTACGGATAAAGTCTGAATTTGCTCGCGGGTTTCAGATGCGATCGCACCGATGCGTCGAGTCAACTGGCGAGTGAGGAACGACAGCGCCTCATCTTTTCTTCCTTCAAGGAGGCCTAGTTGTCTTCCTTCAAGGAGGCCATCTTCGCGAATTTCTTGGTAAATCACAGAACCGCGCATAGTTTCTTTCCTAAATAGTTGTCTGATTAAGTTTTTTTCAAATCTCAAACCTGCGAGCACTTGGGTGCAAGCGAGTAAATCCGCTTGTTGAGTAGGTTCTTCTATTGTAGCAATCTGAGTAGCTATTTGCTCTAACAAAGTTCGCGGCGAGTTGGTTTGGGATAGTGTCGCCAGCGGGAGTAAGCCGGGGACGGACAGCAGTAAAGCGGGGTCTTGTTCCCAGAGGCGAATAACTCTATATCCGTGTCGGGTGTTCGTGTCTGTGTACTCGGATACAAAAACTTGTTCAGAGGCTGTTTGCTGCAAAAAGATTACTACTTGATTTATGGAACAGGAGTATTGCCGTTTGAGCCTGACGTAGTAGTCTAGCATTCTGAAGGCGATCGGCGGGTCGGAATAGGGCCGCGTTTCAAATTCCAGATGCAGGATTTGGTTATCCGTTTGCAGGAAAACGAGAGAATCGGCTCGGATGGGTTCTTGAATTAGTTCGGTTTTGAGTACCTGAACGCTGGTAGGCTCGTCAATTGGTAGTAGCCAGCTTACGAAGGCGGCAGGGAATTTTTCTGCTAGATATTTGCAGGTGTTGTCGTAGGCCAAGGAAGTTGGGTTGTGAGAGGGGTGATTTAGAAGAGTTTAATCCTAGGGGCATCTACCTGATAAGAGATTTTAGAGGAATTTGGGGAAAGTCCTTACTTTTTGTCACTTTTTGTCACTTTTTGTCACTTTTTGTCACTGAAAAAGAGCGGGTCGTGTTGGTAAGCTAATTTGAATAAAGAGCACTCAACAAAAAGAATATAAGGAGAACCATCGTGGAACAGTGGATTAACTTCGAGCAATCTTTAAATCAGCGATCAAATAGCCAAGATTTAGACGAACAACAGAATAAAGCCAAAAATTTCTCGCTTGAAGGTCATGCTTTAGTTCGAGGCGTTGCAGGTTCTGGTAAGTCATTAGTATTGCTCAATCGTCTTGAAAAACTAATTGATGAAGGTTATAAGGATATTTTGGTATTGTGTTACAATCGCTTTATGAATCAATGGATTGATTCAATAATACGACAAAAAGGCTGGAGTTCAAACCTAGAGAGTCTAACTTTTCATAGGTGGGCTTATCGCATAGGGTATACTTATGAGTGGGATGAAGCTCCTGAAATGCGACGGCAAATTATTGATTTAGTTCAAAAGAACGCCAAAGAGCGTTATCAAGCCATTTTAATTGATGAAGCTCAAGATTTTTATGATGAATGGTTTAAGGCCATGTTATATGCCGTAAATCCCGATACAAACTCTATCTTTTTGGTCTATGATAACACTCAGTCAGTGTACGAAGGTCAGCAACATCGAAGAAAGGAAAAATGGAGTTGGAAGAATCTTGGATTTAATATTCCTGGAGGCAGAGCGCAAATATTTGATTTAAACTATAGAAACGCACCAGAAATTATAGAATTAGCTTGGCAGTTTATATGTCCTTATTTAGCTAGTGCTAATATGAAGACAAGTAAACGTTCAGGTTCTAATATCGGTAGTATTGTCGAACCAGTCAAAAAGTCTTCTCGCAGTTCATCTATTAAGCCAATGCTTGTAAAAAGTGATATGTCTCCAGACAATATAGCTAAACAGGTTAAACTGGCATTGAGCACTCATCCAGAATCTTCACTCAGAGTTTTATTGCATCCACAAGAGCCAATATCCTTTAAATCAGAAATTAGTAAATGCCTGTGGAAATTGGATGTTCCCAATCACGCTCCAATGTGTTCTCAAGACCGAGCTCATAACGTTGTAAACCGACCTTTCGTAATTGTAGATTCTTGGAATGCGCTGAAAGGAGTTGAGTTTGATGCTGTTATTATTGCTGGCGTTGACCGAGTGGAAGACTTGCCCGATCCCGATAAAGATTTTCAAGAAAAAGCAGGACTTTATACAGCAATAACAAGAGCAAAAGATCACCTAGTTATGTTATACCAAAATAAAACTCAAGTTGTGCAGCAACTTCAAAATATTTTGACAGCACCGGATGTTTTGGAGAGTGACTCCAATGCAAATGCTCAGGCTGCTTAGTCTGCAACATTAAGTCCTAGGATAGTAGGACATTTCTTAACTTCATCTAATAACTTTTAAGTCTGCGATCGCTTCATTAACTGTACCTCGAAACACCTTTCCAGATTGATAGTCTTGTTTTCCTTGTGCAATGTTAGCAGCAATTTCGGTGCGGCGGCGATCGCTAAGTCTCCGGTGCATGATGACAAGTAAAGCAGTTTGTTCGTCTATAGACAAGGTTTCGATCTCGTCTAAAATACTGTCAAATGTTGAGGTTTGCATGGTGAGTTAGGTTTTGTGGCCATGATGGCTGTCTTATTTTACTCAAGTTTAATGGAATTTGCTGAAGGCGATCGCACCTCCCATCGCCTGCTTTAAAAGTGTTTGAAGTCCGTGAGATAATAAATGTCTCTTGCTGGCACGATCGCTCTGTTTTGCGATCGAGGTTGACACTGACTATTATTTATAATGTGCAGAAGTCTCAACCATTATTCGAGAAATTCAATCTCAAACAACACGATCGCCCGTAAGCGTTGCCCTCGAAGAGGATCGCCCCACCCAAATAGTCCTGCACCCACGTCGAGGGCAGAAACCGGGTTTCTTCGTAGATTTCTAGCTGAGAATCTGCGATTTTTCATAGAAACCGGGTTTCTTCGCGTAACTCCCACCAAATCAAAATATTCCCAGTGTCTAAATATAATTAAAATTTGTTAAGATTAACTCGACCTCAGCGCCGGCATCCCATCCGCCGCTAAACCAGCCCTTCCCCAGTCCCCACAACAATGCTGCGACTCGAACACATCAGTAAAATTTACCCCACAGGCGTCGTACTCAAAGATGTCACCTGGGAAGTCAAGCCAGGCGATCGCATCGGCTTAGTAGGCGTTAACGGTGCCGGCAAATCCACCCAACTCAAAATCATCGCCGGCGAAATCGAACCCACCGCAGGCGAAGTCATTCGCCCCGCCAGCCTCCACATCGCCTACCTCTCCCAAGAATTTGAAGTAGATCCAACTCGCACCGTCAGAGAAGAATTTTGGCGTGCCTTCAGCGAAGCCAACGAAGTCCATGAATCCCTAATGCAAGTCCATCGAGACTTGGAAAACTCCTCCCCTGAAAATCTCGACGAACTGATCCACAAAATGGATCGGCTGCAACGGCAATTTGAAGGCTTAAACGGCTACGGTTTAGAAGCCCAAATCGAGAAAATTCTGCCCGAAATCGGATTTGAACCCGAAGACGGCGATCGATTAGTCAGCGCCTTCAGCGGCGGCTGGCAAATGCGGATGAGTTTGGGCAAAATTCTCCTCCAAAAACCCGACATCCTGCTGTTAGACGAACCTACCAACCACCTCGACTTAGAAACGATCGAATGGCTGGAAGTATACCTCAAAGGGCTGACAACCCCAATGGTAATCGTATCCCATGACCGAGAATTTCTCGATCGGCTCTGCACCCAAATCGTCGAAACCGAACGCGGCGTTTCCAGCACCTACCTCGGCAACTACTCCTCCTACCTGCTGCAAAAAGCAGAAGCCAGAGAAGCCCAACTCAGCGCCTACGAAAGCCAGCAAAAAGAACTCGAAAAACAGCAAGCATTCGTTGAAAAATTCCGCGCCAGCGCCACTCGCAGCACCCAAGCCAAAAGCCGCGAGAAACAGTTAGACAAAATCGAACGCATCGAAGCGCCCACCGGCGGATTAAAAACTTTGCATTTCCGCTTTCCCCCCGCACCCCGCAGCGGCCGCGAAGTAGCAATAATTGAAGATTTGGTGCACACCTACGGCGAAAAAATCCTATTTTTGGGAGCCGACTTATTAATTGAAAGGGGCGATCGTATAGCCTTTCTCGGCCCCAACGGCGCGGGCAAATCAACCCTGCTACGCCTGATTATGGGTTTAGAAAAGCCGACCGAAGGTACTGTCAAATTGGGAGGCCACAACGTCATCCCCGGTTACTTTGAACAGAATCAGGCAGAAGCCTTAGATTTGAATAAAAGCGTGATGGAAACCATTCACGACGAAGTACCCGACTGGAAAAATGAAGAAGTTCGGACTTTGTTGGGCCGTTTCTTATTTACTGGTGAAACAGTATTTAAACAGGTTGGCGCTTTAAGCGGCGGCGAAAAAGCCCGCTTAGCTTTGGCAAAAATGCTGTTGACTCCCGTGAATTTGCTGATTTTGGACGAACCGACAAATCACCTTGACATTCCGGCGAAAGAGATGATGGAAGAAGCGATTCAGAATTATGACGGTACCGTAATTATCGTTTCGCACGATCGCTATTTCATCTCCCAAGTCGCCAACAAAATAGTGGAAGTTCGCGACGGGGAGTTTCGGACTTATCTGGGAGATTACCATTATTATCTGGACAAAATAGCTGAAGAGAAAGAACTAGCAAAGTTCGCCAAACTTGAAGCTGAGAAGGCGGCAAAGAAATCCGAGAAGGAGGCGAAGAAGAAAGCGGCGGCTAAACAGAAGTAAATAACTTGACTGGTAGGGACACGGCAATGTCGTGTCCCTACGAATATGTAGCTGTAGGTGCGGATACATCGAAACTCCTCAAAGTCGATCGACAATCTCACAACGACGCAGGTTAATTAAGAAAAGCTATATTTAGTTAAACTACTGTTTGTAGGAGTGTGTCGCTACAGCATTTAAATAGACAAAATTGCATAAATCCTTGTTTGATCCAGTCACCGCAGATTTAAGGCAGATGAACAAAGATAAACGCAGATAATTTCCAGATAATTGTGGAATGAGTGCAATCTTGTCTAATGAATGTACGCTTTTATTAGCGAGTACCTCGACCTCAACGACTTGGATCTTTTCGTTTAAAGAATGGCTTTTGAGAACTAAGACACTCTTGCAAATCATCATCTAACTCTGTAGTAGGAAAACTATGATCGGCCACATATTTAATCAAATGATTTACCGAGCCAAACAAGAGAGTTTCTGTATCTTGCTGCAACAGAAATGTACCGTCATATCCGCCATATCCGTTAATTTTGTAAAAGTTTTGGCGCTGAGTATCCGCCGCAACGGAAGCCACAACAACTCCCTTATAAGAATAGTTTCTTAAGCAGAGTCTATTTTCTTTTTCAGCAATCTCAATATATCGATTCCCGGCGCTGCGATAGACGCCCACCTGTAAGGGTAAAGCAGCTAAAGAGTGTTCAGCCCCGATGATGGTCAAAAATAGAACTATCAATCCAAACTCGGTACAACTGTTCCAAAATTTCATTTTTGATTCCGCCTAATCTAGCTAAGATTAAAATTTAAACCCAAAATTCTATTAATCATTTGATTCGCCTGCGAATCGTAACTCCCGCCAAACAAATTAAAGTGATTCAAAATATGATATAAATTGTAAAGCGTTTTGCGCTTTTCATAGCCTGAATCCAGCAACCAAACTTCATTATAACCACGATAAAAGGCTGCGGAAAAACCCCCGAACAGTTCCGTCATCGCAATATCGACTTCTCTGTCGCCCCAATAAGCCGCCGGGTCAAAAATCACCGGTTCCCCCGCAGATGTCACCCCCGCATTTCCCCCCCACAAATCCCCGTGAACTAGCGAGGGTTGAGGTTCATAACCAGCTAACAATTCAGGAATCATCTCTAATAAACGTTCCCCTTGCGGAAAATGACCGCCCCGACGCTTAGCCAATTTTAACTGATAACCAATCCGATGTTCTGCCCAAAATTCTGCCCAATTTGCCGTCCAATTATTAATTTGCACCGTTGAGCCGATCGTATTATTAATATCCCACCCAAAAACTTCCCTCAATAAGCCCGAATTCGGCTCTTCTCCCCCCCTTAGCAAGGGGGGGCTGGGGGGGGTGTATTTGTGCATTTCGGCGAGTTTTCGCCCCATTTCTTCCCAAGCTCGATCGCCCCCGCGTCCTCCCAAATCCAGCCATTCCAGCACAATATAAGCGGAATTCCCCTCAGTTCCCCAGCAAATCGGCTCAGGTACTCGAATCGTCTGGGTTTCTCCCATTTGCTCCAAACCCAGCGCTTCAGCTTCAAACATCGCGACTTGGGAAGCTTGATTGATTTTCACGAAGTAAGTGCGGGAACTGCTGCTGATATAATAGCCTTGATTGATGCAGCCACCGCTGACGGAACGGCGATTGTCGATCGAAAATGTTTCTCCGGTTGTTTCACAGATGTGCGCGACAATTTTCTCCCACATAGCATGAAATCGTGTTGAGGGTTGAGGGCGATCGTAATTAGTTTAACAGCTAGAGTAACAAATATCGCCAATCAAGCTTTGGTAAATTATCCAGCACTTTGATTTAAAACTGCCTCAATTTGCCTTTCTATTTCTTGAAGTTCCCGACGTTTTTCAGCCAGCCAAACTTTTTTGGCCTCGCATTCTGCTTGAGTTTGTCGATCGCGATTTTCCTGCTGTTCTAATAAATTTTCCCACACCGAGATCGCTTTTGACATCACACTATTACTCGTCTCAATTCGCTTCTCGAATAATGCAATAATTCTTTCTTGTATCTTATCCAAAATAGACTGTGAAGATTCATCGAAATTCTGAAACCCTAACTCGCAAACTTTTTCCTTGATTTGACCTTTAACTGTATCGCCATCTAAGAAACTCCAGCCCAAACCTCCACCAAGACCCGCAACTATTGTGCCTAAAATTACTGGGATAATACCAAGTGGAAGAGCGATTAACACAGCAGCCGCGACAGCACCAATTCCCAAACCGCCCATGAATCCGCCGTCACCAATATCGTCAATTGATTCAGCAATCCCGCTTCCACTTGTACCAATCTCGCCCAAATTACCTGCCATCGCCAAATTATTAAATTGACTGACAAGGTTACTACTCAGTTGCTTATCAAACTTTTGAAACTCCTGCCGAATTGCAGAAATTTCTTCATCTATTTGACTATTTAAAGCTCCCATATTCTCTTGTAAAATAGACTGTACTTTTTGAGTAGTCCAATCTTCTATTTCTTGGGTGATATCTTCCACAAATTGATCAGAATAATCTTTAGTCAACTCTTTTTGACTCCACATATGCGAATGATCAGAAGTCCAGAGATTGCTTTTTGCGATCAGGCGTTGTGCCAATCCTTCTAGCCATTCATTCCAAGATTCAATAGCTTCTTCTACACATTTCTCCATCAGTTCATCCGCTAAAAGTTTGATTTTCACATCACGGCCGCTTGCTTCCGCCATCAGTTCAAATATTTTCAGTTTATCTCCTGGAGAAACTGTCAATTTTCCTTCTAAGATTTCCCTATATTGACTCAATTCATCGCAGCCAGTATTAATAATTTGCTTAATTCCGGCGGCGGATTGATTAAGTGCGATCGCCCCCCGTTCAACTGTCAAAAACTGTTCCAGAGATTTGGTAAAATACTGAAAAGATTTCACATACTCATTTTCCGTCCCGTCCAAAATCGCATTGAGTGCAGATTGAGCCGAAACAAAATGAATCCGGTTTTCACCAGCGATAAAATTTGGTTTTTTAACAAAGTTTTCTACCTTTCCTTTTACCTGTTGACGGCTTCCTTCCCGACGCAGCAAATCAGCAAAATTAACTAAAACAAAAATATTCTTCGCCGCTTCATCATCTTTCCCCGGATTCAACTTGTTTTTCAAATCCAAAAGCAGTTCCCGCTCTGTTTTTGTCAAAACATTTTGAGCGTTAGTCAAGAAAATCACCGCATCAGTTGTTTTGAGAACCTGTTCGGTAACTAACGTGCGTTCCGCGTGTTCGTTCAATCCGGGAGTATCAATAATTTCTACACCATTGCTGCACAATTCTAGATTTGGATGCTCGAAAATGATTTCTTCGATTTCTGACTTGACAATTTCATCTCCAAAAGAACCTAAAGCCGCTTCCTCAGAAATCGAGGCTTTATCTTGATATTGCTCAGGTGAAATCTCCTCTTCACGTCCGTCTTTGTATTTGCAGATCACCCGCTGCTGCGGCCCGTATTTCAAAACAGTCACCGTACCGCTACAGGGAATATCCCGCACCGGTTGAATTTCCTCGCCCAGCAAAGCATTAAGTAAAGTAGATTTTCCTTTACTAAACTCGCCGACAACAGCAACGCGAAAACATTGAGATTTCAATCTCTGAGATACTTTCGTTACTTCTTCTGTTAAATTAGGAGATAGCACGTTGCGATCGATTCCATCTTGCAGAGTTAAACCTAGTTTTCCACAAACAGCATCCAGTTGTTGCCGATACTCCTGAAACTTTTTCAACTCCTGATATGACGAGACTGACTGTTTTTGATTTGTTCGCTGTTTGGGTTTGGGTGGCAAATGTTCGATAATGTGACTAGCCGCACGGATAAATAAAGAATCGAGAGATTGAAATTGTGCTGGATCGAGTAACGAGTGAACTTCTGCTAAAGCTGCTGTATCGCTTATTGCTTGACTGCTAAAACTCGCTTCCAAAACAGTCAAAAATCGCCCATCGATTCCGAGTCTGTTGGCGATGTTTTGCAAATACTGTTTTTCGCGATCGTCTATTGTCCCATCTGCCGCCGACATTTGATACCCAAAACTAATCAGCAGTAGTTTTTCCTCCTCAGAAAAACACGCTGTCAGCGCCAACAACACCGTCACTTTATTGTAAACTTGCCGGTCTTGCACGCTCTTAACCATCGGCATTACCAATGGGCGCAAACTGTTGTTAGCGGGGATAAGTTCCGTAAAAGTTGTCCGCAATCGCTGCTTTTCCTCAGCACTTACCGTACCGTCGGCATGAATGACTCCCAACAATACCGTCACTAGCGCCGCCAGAAAAACCAGAGGCGGAGTAATATCCTCTTTTCGTAGTTTTTGCCCAGTCAGCAGCGAAACAAGCTCAACCGTTTGCGGACTAATTAGCGAAGTGTCCATTTGCAGGGTCTACTGATAATTTTTTTTTATTTAAACTATCATAATATATTAGTTATTCTGTGGTTTGCTACCAGGGTAAAAATTGATGATGAACTTTGTATTTCCCGCAGCGGTACAGGCTGCGATCGAGGCTGGCAAGTACGCACAAGTGTTTACATCTGCTGGAGTGCCGATCGGCATGGCGAGAGATGCAGCGACGGGACAGTTTGCGGCCCATGCCGTCGGCGCGGCCCTCAACAATAGCCCTCTCTCCCCCTTAGTCTCTCCCATGCAGCTTGTTATGGGCGGCTTGCAGATGCAGCAAATGCACATGGGCTTTCAAGCCGTCCAAGCCAGTTTGGGCGTGCTGCAAGCGACAACAGCCGTCATTGGTGTTGGAACTTTCGCCGGGGTAGCCTTGTCGGCGGTGAATTTGCACCAGACATTGAAACTAAAAAAAGCAGTTGAAAAGCTGGAAGTTAAAGTAGAAAACGGTTTCATCAATTTAGAACAACTTTTGAAAGGCCAAGGTGCGGAAATTAAGCAATTAATTTCCGAAGTTGTTGCAGATATAAAATTTGAGAACCACCGTTTAGTCTTAGTGCAGGCTTACGGGTTATTTAATCAAGCAATTCAACGAATGCGATCGGCTTTGCGACTGGAAGATATCAACCGCCGCAATGCTGAAATTGATGCGGCGCGGGGGATGTTGTTTGAAGCTTTAGCCGATTACAGAAACCCGCATTTGTTGGCAGAAACCTGTGCGGCGGGACAGTTGCGCCGATTAGAGTGCGGTTGGGCGATCGAGCAAAGTATTATCGGCACGTATCAGGTGCAAAATGAATTTGGTGCTGCGGGCGATCGTATCTCTCAACTGCAACAACAAATCCGTCAAGATGGCTTAACAGTAATTGCCGGCTGCGACTCTGACGACGAACTAGATTTTCTCTTCCCAGAAATCACGCGAATTCACAATCACGATTTAGCTGCTTTAGACATTTGGCTTAATCAGATTGAATGGATGAAAGCTTTGCCGCCAAGTGAATTAAAACAGTTACAAAGTGCTGATTTCAGTCAATCCAACTTAGCTGTTATTGGCGATGAAAAATTAACCACAACAGCTTTAGCAATACCCGATGAACAGTTATTTTATGAAAATTTGCGGCCGAAGTCTCATTTTTATGCGCTTCGCACTCAACTGGAACTGATGCTCGATCGGCAGCGACGGGAAAATTATGAAAGCTATATCATTAAGCAAGGGCAAATAGCGGGTCATAAAAGTTTAGTAGCGTCGAATTTGGAAAAAGCCTCGGATTTGGCTGTTGCTAATCTTTTTTACTATTTCAGAATCCGGGATGAATCGGAAGAGGAATTAGAATTAGATGCAGATCGAACTACAACTGATACCAATACTCCTACCGTTTTTGTTGAATCTTCCCCAAGCGATAAGGTTAAGCAACAAATTTATGAAAAAGTCAAAGCCGTTGTTGCCGAGCAGCTAGAAATTGATGCAAGTGAAGTCACCCTAAACACTAATTTTACCGAAAAGGTAAAACCAAATTATAACCCTAACCCTGGTAATTCTTGGTGGTCAAGTTGTTCAAGTGGTTCGGGTTTTGGATTAGACATGGATAAAGTAGAGGTAATCATGGCGATCGAGGAGGAATTCGACATTGAAATTCCCGATGAAGCTGCGGAGAACATAGAAACGGTTCAACAGGCTGTTGATTACATTTACAAAAAAGTTGCTGTTTAAAAAGCAAAGACAGTAACCAAGTTCAAATTCCTGAAACAGAAAAAAGCACTAGAAAGACTTCAAGGTTTAATGTAATACCAACTCAGAAGAGCGATCGGCGTAGGTACACAGCACTGCCGTTTCCCTACCAGGAACTCAGGCACAGCGGAAAACAAATTCTGTACGAGCCATGTCATTTTTAGTACAACAATAATCAAAGAAAATGAAGTCTAAATCAGTTACACAAATCAGCGGTCTTCCCGGTCAATTAGTCGGTGCAGTTCCACTCCGAACCAGTGGAACTGGAACTCTTAAAATAGTTGGGGACACCTTACAAGGAAATTTCACTTCATTTTTTGGCTTAGAAATCAAAGAAATTGTCATTCCCATTCAAAATGTCAAAGCAGTTGAAATTGGGGAAGGCTGTACTTGGTGGCTGCTCGGACTCGGAATTTTAACCCTCGGTTTCTTCTTCATTGGTATTATATTTATTGTGTTGGCTTTTGTTGTAAAACAGCGTTATATTGTCATTTATACAAGTAGAAATAATCTGATTCTGTTTTGTGCAAAAAATGATAAAATCAACCAGTTTCGGAACGAAATTATAGAAGCTTGTCGTCCTAAACTGAGCTATATTTCCCGACCCTCTCAGTCTCCACCAGCACCACCTTCTTTAGCCAAAGTGATTGATACTTAGCTAAATTTACCAGGGCGATTGCTATTTCTACCAAAGTGCGATCGGCTCTTCTCTTGAAGAAAGCACGAAGCGCGGTTAGAACAAAAAAGTTAGGGACATACAGTTTAAGGAGTAAAAATCTAATGCAACTAATTTTGGCAGAATTTTGTGGACGCTGGGGCTGTTCTTGGTGGGAGAACATTATCACCATCATCTTGGTTAGTCTGAAGGGTAAGGGTGCTGTACTATTGCTGGGATTATTGCTGATGTCGATATTTTTGGTCGTTCTAATATTGCTAGTAGGCTTGATAACAGCTTTTGAATTTATTGCTAGTTTTGGGAGAGACAAACAACAACCCCAAAACCCAAACAATTCTCATGAACAGGACCAAAGCATTTTATCAGCAGGAGCTAAGTTTGTCGGTCGTAGAGGAGCTAAATATTTGGGTCGTAAATTGAGAGAAGTAAACAAACATGAAGATATGAACAATCAAGATTAGTCTCAGCAAAGAGATAAACATAACAACAACCCAGATCGGTATCCTTTCTCTATTTTTTGTTTAATCATCTCAACAAACAAGGCCCTTTTCTTGATATCAGAAAGAGGCTTTATCTTATTATAAAATCCCAGGCATCGATCTATTTTCTCAGGCAGTGACCCGCCAAATATCTTCGCCACATGGGGATTTAACAACCGAGTTGAGGATGGAATCGGATTTGTGGCAGTGCGTCTGTGTAGAGACGGAAAAAAAATAAGGGTAAAAAACCCTGAAGACTGCAGAGAATTAAGTCATCATCATCACCATGTAGAAAGAGAGGTCAAGCCCTCGGTCTA